>NZ_JBXAYG010000006.1:0-67967 GCF_056782155.1 Dellaglioa sp. CoH-55-MRSF-9
TTATTTGCGATATTCATTATCGCCTCAATAGCACTTATTAAATATATCAGCTTTCTTTTTCTTGGTCAAGTCTATTTCTGTGAATATCTCTTAATTGTTGGCTTATCCAAAAATCCATTTTATCATCTATTGCTTTAAACCCTGTATCTATAGACCTATTTGTCCAATAATATTTATGTTTTATTTTAATACCTGTACTTTTAAGATTACTATTTTGTTTAGTAAAATTTCTAATTGAAAAACTCATTTTACTGTTATATTCATCAATATCAATAATCCTAACCGTAATTTTTTCATTTATTTTTAAATAATTCAATATGTTATCCACATAACCGTTATGGCATTCCGAAATATGGATTAAGCCTTGAACTCCATCCGCAATTGTTACAAAAGCACCATATGATTGAATACCTGTTATAGTTCCTACAATAATTTGTCCAATTCTATATTTCATTTATACTCCTCAATCTTTCGGTAAAAACGGCCAAAATAAAAAGGACTTTCATCCTCTTTATTTTGTTACTATCATATCTTCAATTACAATTGGTTCAACTGGTTTATCTTGCATAGCTGTTTTTGCACCCGCAATTTTATCAACAATGTCCATTCCACTAACAACTTGTCCAAATACTGTATGATGAAAATCTAACCAAGGAGTTCCACCTTTTTTATATTCTACGACTACCTCTTCAGGATAATTTGCATCCTTTAATTGTCCAATCATCTGTTCAGGAACATTCGAATTTTGGACAATAAAAAATTGACTACCATTTGTTGATGGTCCAGAATTAGCCATCGATAAAGCACCTCTTAAGTTAAAAAGTTCAGAAGAAAATTCATCTGCAAACGATTTACCCCAAATACTTTCACCACCCATTCCAGATCCTGTTGGATCACCAGATTGAACCATAAAATCAGAAATCACTCGATGAAAAATAACGTCTTTGTAGTATCCATTTTCTGAAAGTCCAATGAAATTTTCTACCGTCTTAGGTGCTTGTTCTGGAAATAATTGAATCGTTATATCACCGTAATTCGTAATCATTTTAACTTTTGGTCCAACTACATGTTCTAAGTCTAATTGTGGGTATGTCATAACTATGTTCCTCCTATTCAAACTTTATTGATTCCATTGTACCCAATTTCACTCTATTTTACTATTACTTTATATTTTTTATGCGTTATACTATTATAATGCTATTAAATGGAATGCTAGGAGACTGTTATGACAACAAATGAAATATTTGATATTACTATCATTGGTGCCGGACCCATCGGACTATTTACTTCAACTTATGCGCACATGCGCCAAGCTAAAACTCAAGTTATTGAAAGTCTTCCCGACATTGGTGGACAAGTTGGTACATTATATCCAACGAAAAAAATATATGATATAGCTGGATTCACTGGCATATCAGGTGAACATCTAATTAAGGAACTTTCAAGGCAAGCTCACCAATTTGACTTTGACGTTAAATTAAATGAGACCGTCTTAAATTTCGAAAAAGAGAATGATATTTTTAGGATTCAAACTTCTAAACGGGTTACATATAGTAGAACAATTATTATTACGGCTGGAATTGGTTCTTTTCAGCCACGTAAATTAAATATTGCTAATTCAGCAACATTCGAGAATGAATCATTATTTTACAATATTAGTGACCTTTCTAAATTTTCTCATAAACAAATTGCTATTGCTGGCGGTGGTGATTCTGCTATCGATTGGGCAAATGAGCTATCGAACATTACAAAACAAATTCATATGATTCACCGTCGAGATAACTTTAGAGCTCTAGAGTACAATGTCACAAAACTCAAAAAAACTGATACTATATTTGAAACTCCCTTTTCGATACAATCACTTTCTAAAAAGAATGGTCGCCTTGAAATTTTGCTAAAACATTCTAAAAATAATCTTAATAAAACGATAATTGTTGATAATTTACTTGTGAATTATGGCTACTTATCCGATAATAAAATTATTAATGCTTGGGGTATAAATATGGATAAGAAACTAATCTCGGTAAATTCTGAAATGGCAACTTCCATTCCCGGTGTTTTTGCCGCAGGAGATATTGTTTCATACCCTGGTAAAATAGCACTAATTGCTTCAGGATTTGGTGAAGCACCGACTGCCGTAACTAGTGCCCTAAATTTTATAAACCCAAATATTAATCGAACTATTCATAGTACGCAACTAATGAATCCACATTATTAAAAAAATAGAACTTAAGGGGTATTTAATATTATGTCTGTCATAAACTTTTTTATAGATTTTGTTTTACATATAGACACACACTTGATTAGTATTGTGAACAACTTTGGAAATTGGACCTATCTTATCTTATTTTTTATTATCTTCATAGAAACTGGAGCGGTTATTTTACCTTTCCTACCTGGTGATTCACTTTTATTTGCAGCTAGTGCTCTAGCAGCAAATTCAATTTATCATTTGAATATTTGGATATTTGTAATCCTCTTTCTTGCTGCAGCGTACATGGGAGACTCACTAAATTTCTTTATTGGAAAAAAAGTAGGGAACTCAATTTCAGATCATTCATTATTTAATAAAATGATTAGCAAAGATAGTCTCGATAAAACAGAACAATTTTTCAATAAACATGGTGGACCCGCAATTATTTTAGCAAGATTCATGCCTATTATTCGTACGCTTGCTCCCTTCATCGTTGGTGGTAGCGGATTTAAGTACTCTCGCTTCTTACGCTTTAGTCTAATTGGCGGATTTGCATGGGTCACCATTTGTTGTTCTGCTGGATTTTTCTTTGGAAACATTGCAATCGTACAGGAACATTTTTCTTTAGTCGTATTGGGAATCATACTAATTTCCTTAATTCCAGCTGTATTTAGTGGTATTAAGTCAAAATTAAGTAAATAACTAGCTATTAATATCCCACCCTTTCTATCTTAATCTAATAAAAAAACGAGACGCCATTTTCACTGGTGTCTCGTTTTTTTAATTACTACGTTTAATTTCTCTCTTACCAAAGTAAATACCAACTAAAAAGAACATCTCAATTAGACAAAAGACCATTAGAAAACAAATCATAAAAAAATTTTCTGGTAATGCCAAAATGATTGGATCTAGTTTAGGATTAAATATCCAATCATTATTTCTAAACACGAGCTCATGAAATAGTATAAAATAATGATCAAAATTAAAGAAAAGTAAAAATACACTAAGAAAAGGAACAGTAATAGCCATCTGAAAAGGTCTTACCAATTTCCATAATTCCTTTTGTTTTGTTAATTGACCAATAAATATTATTGCAATAAATCCTAAAATTAAAAAACAACCATAATTAAACTGCACCAATTGTTTAACATCATGATAATGTTGCATCCCATTATATGATGAAGGCAATATCATTTTTACTTTATTTACCCAAGGATAGTTAAAATAGTCTAATAAATTATTATAATCAGACATTAATTCTGATTGGTTTAACCCAACAATTTTATTCAAATGTGATTGCTTGATAAAAATTTTATAAACAAACGTACTATTAATTACCAATATAATAGAAAAAGAGACAATCGCTAGATATAAACTTAGCCACTGTCCCATTTTTTTAACGCGCTCTATCATTATCAAAGTCCCAATCATCAAGTGAATCCAATTGAATAGTTGGTTGAACTTTTTTAGATGCCACTAAGTTTTTTGTTGAAACGCCCGTATAGACTAACATTGTATCAACCCCAAAGTTAATTCCGGCTTTAATATCTGTCATGTAGTTATCTCCAACCATCACAACTTCACTTTTCTTCAAGCCAAGTCTTGATAGGGCTTTTTCCATGATGATAGTTTCAGGTTTACCAATATAAGTAGCTTCTTGTTGTGTTGTACATTCAACCATCCTTACCAGCGATCCAGCACCAGGAAGTAGTCCACGTTCATTCGGAATATTAGTATCAGCATTTGTTCCAATAAATTTAGCACCACGTTTGATTGCTAAAGTTGCCATTTCAAATTTATGATACGTAACATCGGAATCTAACCCAACAACAACATAATCAGGCGTCGTTTCCTCAATAATAAATTTTTTATCCATAATTGCTTTCTTTAATCCGTTTTCACCAATAATATAAACACTTCTTTTATCAGGGTTTAACGCATCTAGATAATCTGCAGTTGCAAGTGCCGCCGTATAGACTTCTTTCTCAGTTACATGTATATCAAAATTATTTGCTAAATTATTGACAACATCAGCTGGTATTTTAGTCGTATTATTAGTCACAAATAAAAATGCAATATTTCTTGCTTGTAGAGACTCGATAAATCGTTTTGCTGCCGCAATTTTTTCTTTTCCTCGATAGATTGTACCATCTAAATCAATCATATAACCTTTATATGCCATTATTATCACCTTGCCTATTTAATTATGCTTTATCTTTTTGCCTAATTACAAATTCGTGTTTCTTTGTTCGTTTTGTTGCCGTTTTTAAATTATTTTTTTGTGGTTTTACTGGTTTAGACTTGTTTAATGGTACTTTAGTTTTTTTATTTTTTATTTGATATTTTTTTTCAGTTGTGTGCGCCCTTACTACAGGTTTTCTTTTCTTACCAACTGGTTTAACTGTTTTTTTACGTTCTTTAGGATTAGAAATTGGTTCAGGTTTTTGAATTTCCAAATTGTGCAACACAAAATAAGAACATCCAAAATTACAATATTCATATAAATAATCTTCAAGAGTATCGATACATTGTGACCGATATGCCTTTTTATTCTCGGTTTTATAAAAACCTCTTAATCGAAGTTGATCATATCCCCAGTCTCCAACAATATAATCATATTTCGTTAAAATTTGGCTAAATCGTTCCGTTAATTTTTCAATTTCAAAACCATCTCTATAATTGGAAACAAGATCATATGGACGGTTATCGATTAGTACTCGGGTTTCACTCTGTCGAACAACATCACTAGCATAAGCTTTAATTTTTTCTGCTTTTATTGCAAGTTGCTGTTCTCTCTTTTCTTTCTGTGCTTGATTCAAATCTCAAACCTCCTTTTACAACTTTAGTCATACTTCATTATACAGAAAATTCTAGTTTTAAATAGTCCCCAACGTAATCTCTTAAAAATTTCTTGCCATTTATCGAAATTTCTCCGGTTATTTCTATGGTTGGAAAAAACGGTATATACATAAAATGATCAACTGTTGCAATAGTATAATATGCATCCAAGTCAATTTTTTCGTTATGATATATAAGGTCCCCATTTTCTTGTTCTACCAGTCCATCAATCACTACTTCACCAAATAATTGGCCTCTAAAACCCATCCCTTTAATTGGGAATTTCTTAAGAAATGAACTATTCTTTTTAATTTCTTGTACTAATCGCCATAGATTATAACCAGTTAATTTAGCAGTAATAACCCGCATTGGGTGTGGCAGTGTTTGATGCAGGTCATTTTTTGTTACAAATCCTTTTTGTAAATTTTTCAAAAATAATCCACCATTTAACATTGCAATATCCGTTTTTGTACCCGCTTCGATGGCTTTCAATGATGTCTGCATTAATGCTGAATTTTTAGTCCATGATGCTTCTAAATCTTCAGGCAATTTTGCAACAACTTCAGATGTTAAAATTTTTTCTCCGCGTAATCTATATTCTGCTATTTCGTCTTGGTCACTTATAACTTCTGCTAAACTTTCTGTTTCAATTACTTTAGCAACTTCTTTTCTAATTTTATGATTTTCAAGTTCAATCGCTACTTCGCCCACGTACATCCCCCACTTACCAGCTGCGGCCAATAATGATTCATTAACTTTTTCACCGGATTTCAATAAATGATGTGTGTGGCTTCCTAATACAATATCTATCTGAGGATACTTTGCAGCTACTTTTCTATCTACAGGTAAACCTAAATGTGATAACAAAATAATAACATCTACTTTACCTGCTATTTTTTTTAAAAGTGAAGGTAAAACGGTATCAATTTGATTAGATTCCCAACCATTCATCTCATACGTCATTGGAAATGGTGCTGTCAAGGCAATTATTCCAATTTTAGTTCCAGCTGCAGTTTCCATTATTTTATATTCTTTGGCCCATGCAGGACGATTATTAACTTCTCCATCTACCACGTTATCAAGGATAATGTCGAATTTTGCATTATCATATAAATGTTGTAATTGGCTTCGCGAATTACCAATACCTTCATTGTTACCAATTGTCGCTGCATCATATGCTACAGTATTCATTAATTCAATATTGGCTTTGCCATTTGTAGCTTCCGACAACGGGTGCACACGATCAATTGCATCTCCAATATCAAAAGTTAAAACAGTTTGATTTTGTTTTTCAAGCTTTATTTTTTCAGATTGTAAAAATCGCCTAATTTTAGGCCAATTTTCTAAATGTGAATGAATATCATTTGTATGTAAAATCGTTATTTTTTCCATTAGTTTATATCCACCTTATTTTGATTATTTACTGACTTTCTTTTCACTAACTATATTATTATGGTTGTCCTAAAGTTCTTTTCTAACCATCAAATTCCTAATAGGTGGGTTCAACATTATTAGTTATACTATATCCTATATTATACTGCTTACCGTGTCCAAGTGAATTTATATGACCCTTTACAAAAAATAGCATGCAGAAAATAGTATTGCTCGCGCTGAAATTAACTATTAAATTGTAATGTTTTTAGAAGCAAAATCAAACAATATTTTCAACAATTACTTTTAATTTGTGCCCTAAGTATACAAAAAAAGACCCTCACACGTGGTCTTTTCAGCAAAAATTTAATTTTCCATCTTCATTTGAACACTTTTAATAACATAGAGTACAATTAACCAACCAATTGAAGCAATCAGCGCAATTAATGTATCAGGTTTTAAGCATAGCACAATACCTACAAAAGTTAGAAATAATAGAATTAAATAATTTGTAACAGGAAAGAAAGGCATTTTAAATACTAGCATTGATTCTGTTTTTTCTAGTTTTATTTTTCGTCTATACTTCAAATGTGCAATTACAATTGCTCCCCAAATGAACAAGAAACAAGTCGTTGCAATACTTGAAATAAATGTAAATACCGATTCAGCCATAAACATATTCAGTACGACTGAAATTGCAATCACAAGAGTCGAAAATTGTAATGCAAATGCAGGTACTTGATTATGTGATAACTTACTAATTTTTTTAGAAAATTTATTTTTTTTATTATAATTAAGCGAGAACAACATTCTACCTGTACTAAATAAAGACCCATTACAAGCTGAGGCTGCAGCTGTAATTACAACAATATTAATAATGCTGGCTGCTGATTTTATCCCTATATTTTCAAATACTTGAACAAATGGACTTTGTGATTCCGAAATCATATTCCAAGGATAAATCGCCATAATTGCCAATAATGATCCTACATAAAACAAAATAATTCTTAAGGGTATTTCATTAATTGCTTCTGGGATAACCTTTGTTGGGTTTTCAGTTTCTGCAGCTGTTAATCCTACCATTTCAATACCGACAAAACTAAACAGTACCATTTGAAATGACAAAATAAATCCTTTAATTCCTTGGGGGAAAAATCCACCGTGACTTACTAAATTCGTCAAACTGGCATGCCCAGCTGAAGTTTTAAAGTTTACCACTACCATATACACGCCAATACATATCAACACAATAATGGCAATAATTTTAATGAGTGCAAACCAAAATTCTGTTTCACCGAATAATCCCACTGTAACTAAATTTATTCCTAAAAGAATAAGGAGCATAACCATACCAGGAATCCATTGCGGCAAGTTAGGAAACCAAAATTTCATATATAACCCGACTGCGGTAATTTCTGTCATTGCAATTGTTACCCAACAGACCCAATATGTCCATCCAGCAACAAATCCAACCTTTTCACCTAGATATTCATAAATAAAATCAATAAATGAATGTGCATTCACATTCGATAACAGTAATTCACCTAACGAACGCATTAAAAGAAAACATGCAATTCCGGTAATAATATATGCCAATAAAATAGATGGCCCAGCCAAATGAATAGATTGACCTGCTCCCAAGAATAAACCAGTCCCAATTGTTCCACCAATTGCAATTAATTGAACATGTCGACTTTTTAATCCTCTAACATGCTGATCTTCTGAACTTTTTTCTGCCATTAATATCAAACTCCCTCTATAGTAATTAAGTAGATTATACATGACACATGTTAATTTCTAAAGAAATTATTCTTTTTATAATTAAATAAAAAAAGCGACTCAAAATATGAGTCACTTTACTTATTATTAAAGTTGGCCTTTATCCACTTATCTAACGTTTTAACAAAGCTCTGAAATAGTTCTTCACCCTTTAGTGATGGGAAATCACCTAATAGTACTTCATCAACTTGTTTACTACCTTCGCCATGTTTCTGTAAAATCAAAATAGATTTACGTGAATTAGCTGAACTAAATAATTCCACAGGTAAATTGAGCATACCTTGAAGATATGCATTTGATTGAATGTAAACGAGTAATTTTTTTGCTTCCTCTGTTTCAAATAAACCAGTAGGAACAAGGTATATGCCAAAACCGCCATCATTTAAGTATTTGATTGATTGTTCTATTAATAAATGATGTACATATGAATGACCTTCAGTTGCATGTGTAGCAAAATGGGTAACTCTTTCATCTAGAGGGTAATAACCAATTGGTAAATCAGCAATAACAACATCAGATTTTTTTACAATTAGGTCATCAACCGCATCTTGGTGAAATAATTCTAAATTTAAGTGTTGTAATTGTCCACTTAACCCTGCAATTGATAACATTGTATCATCATTATCAATCCCGTATGCTTTTGAAATCTCAAACTTATCAGCAGCCATTTGATTCAAAATCGTCGTCAGTAAGTTCCCTGATCCCACTGTAATGTCCAATAAACTAAACGATTTTTTTGTACTTATTAATTTTTCTAATACAAATGCAACTAAAAATCCAATTGTATCTGGTGTTATTTGATGATTAGGTTGAATACTTTCTTGTCTTGTTGCCTTCAATAAAACTAACTGTACAACTTTACGTACATCTTCTGACGATAAGGCATTCAAATTCATTTTTTTATAAATCTGATTCAAAATTTTTACATCTTGCTCACTTGGTAATCCATCTTCTACGTGTACAGATTTATTATCTAACAAATTATTGCTAGTCTCAATAAATGCGTCCAAATAAGTGATTTCTAAACTTTTTTGTAAAATATCAATTGTTTCATTAATCTGATTAAAGTTCATTTCTATTTCTTCTAATGACATAAAATCACTCCTTGAATTTATTTGCTCGTTTCAGTTTAACGATTTTTAATTCTCAATTCAAGTTAAGTTTCTTTTTTATCATTTTTCTGAAAAAGAATATCGATTACCATTCTTCAAAATAACCTGATAGGCTCCTTTTTGATATTCAACAACACCATAATTATAAGTATATTTTTCTTTTAGATTTTTTGCTTTTTGATTTAAAATAGTCATGTTTTTCATAGTTTCTGCTTGATTATATTGGCATATTTTCTGATAACTAGTGAATTTTGCTTGGAAATATATCAGTTGTCCCAATAACAAACCAATTAATAACATTAAACAAAATATGGCTGATACAACTAAATGTCCGTTTAATAATTTGATTTTTCGCATCTTAATCCTTTTTTTCCATAGGTATTACCAATTTTAAAGTCTTATTTTGGTGTTCTTGTTTGATTTTTAAAAATAGAATTGGTTCATCGTATGCCACCGAAAATGATTTCACATGATATAAAATTGGTATATGACCTCCTGAAAATCCAATAAACTGTATCATTTCATTATGCTGACTAAGATAGTAGCGAGCTCCTGTCTTATTATTTTTTAATGAAATTGTATATTGACCAACATCTATTATCTTCAAATCTAAGTGATCTGACTCCAATAATCCGATACATTGCTGTAACGAAAAATCTCTATCTCCGCTAATTTCTTGGTGTTCATTTGTACATAAGTGCCAACATGTTGTCATTAGACTAAGAGAGATGATAAATATACCTAATGCAATAATAGTTTCTAACAAAGAAAAACTTTTCATTGCAATTTAATACTTGTTAAATCATTTTCAGACTTAATTCGAATTTCAGACATAGTAGCACATTGTAATTCGCCATCAACTATTTTTGATAATTTACTTGTCGGATGAATGACTAATAATTTACTGATTTCTTTCAGATTTCTTGTAGTTGTTGTTTTATGATTCCAATAATCTTCTTGTTTCTGTAATGTGTGATTGGTCTGTACATATAATCCAAAACCTGATGCGACAATAGTTAAAGTCATAATAGCGTCAGCTAACACAATTCCTGACATTTTACGCACGTTATTCGACATCCTTTCTAATAAATTGACCCCACCCAATTTGAAATACTATTTTTTGATTTCTATTTGGTAATGTGGATTTAAAATTAACTGTTTTACCAGTGATTTGCCCACTTTTATTTATTTTTATCGTTACTCTATTTTTAACTGTCACAGTCTTCGGATAGTCTAATTTAATTTTACTATTGCCATTAATAATGGTCATTTTATCATCATTAAAATTAATACTATTAGGCATCCGATTCATCGGTGCCTCTACCACTGCACTTTGCCAAAGTTGTTCAAAATTTTGCCAAAATTGTTTTTCTTTAGATATCGCAAGTACTTGATCCATTGGCCCCATTAGCAATAGACCACAAATACTAGTAATTGCCAACGAAATAAGCATTTCAAATAAACTAAATGCTTTAAATTTAGTTTTCTGTTTTAACAACATTATTCGAGATAATAATATGATTATCTTTTGCTTCCTTTTCTTGCTTTTCAGTTAAATATTTTTCCGAAACTAAATCAGCAAAATTTATCGATTTATTATGCGTTTCATTTTCATACAAATCAACCTGCGTTTGGACGACGCTAACTAACGCTTCATCATTAACCCGTTTAGCACCTGCTCTTTGATGTCCAATGTTAGGTAATATAATCAACATTAGAAGTGAGATAATAAATAAGACACATAGCATTTCAACAAGCGTAAATGCTTTTAATTTTTTTCTATTTTTTTTCATTGAATTTCCTCCATAGTTTGATACATAGGTAATAATATTGTTAAATACAACCCAACAATACAGGCCGCTACAATTATGAATGCAACTGGCTGTACATAAATCATGATTCTTTCGACAGATGACTCAAATTTACGATAAGTTAATTCCGAATACATTAATAATTCTTGGCTCATCACATCTAACGTATTACCTTTTGCGAGAAATGTCGTTATCTCATTAGGAAATAAAGGACTTTTATCGATCATTTGTTTTGTACTCCCACCATTTTCAAAATGATTCGTTAACTGTTTACCTAACTGATATAGTAAAGATTTTTGATCAAATTGATTTAAATAATCACATATTTTATTCAAATTTAAACCACTTGCTAAAAGCAGACCCAAATTAAATGTTAAATAATAATGACAATAATCCCGATAAATTTTACCTACTATGGGGACCTGACAATACCAAACATGCCTGTTCATCGTACTTTGTTTTGAAACACGAATGATAATTTTTATGATATATCCGATAAATAGACTAATTACGACAGAGATAATACTCTTCATTAAAATCATTTTAAAGTTAGAATTTGATGACGCACCTAACTGACTATAATTTATTTCAGGCAAAATAAATTGTTGGATTCCGATATATAAGACAACCAGTAATCCCATCAGAATCATTGGGTATTGCATGAGTTGCTTTAACTGTTTCTTTTGTTTTACTCTAACCGTCATCAATTTTCCGAGTTGTTTAATACTTTTATTTAATCCGCCATATTTTTCAGAAATCGTAATTTGATAATACGAACTTTTTGAAATATACGGCTTGATACCTGTTGAGAAGGGTTCACCACTTCTTAACTTGGATTCAATTTTTTGAATATCTATTTTCCCAACTGGAAATAATTTAGTCGCCGTTGTTAAAGATTGCCTGAGCGAAAATCCCGAATCTAATAAGTCTGCCAAGACTTCGAAAAATTCACTTTGTTTTTGAATTGACCATTTTCTTCTATTTAAAATTATTTGCTGTTTCAATTGTAATAATATTTTTCTTAATACATTGATCAAGGTTATCATGCCACCTTTCTAAAGCTATTTTTTGATTAAATGTTCCTTCAAGAACAGACTCTAACTTTTGACCTGTTAATATATCAAATAGTACACCGCTTCCACCTTTCGTTGTTTCAATTAATCGCTGATAACTTACTGCCTGTAGCGTTCTATTGAGATCATCTCGACTAACGCCAAGATTTTCAAGTCGTTTAATTGTTCCTACTGCATTTCTTGCATGTACGGTACTTAAAATTAAATGACCACTCATTGCAGCTTTAATTGCAGCATTGGCAGTGACTTCATCCCTGATTTCACCGATAATAAAAATATCAGGATGGTGCCTCAATCCAACTTTTAATAATTCCGCATATGTCATGTTTGCTTTATCATTAACCTGTAATTGAATAAAATTAGGATTTTGAATTTCAACTGGATCCTCAATAGTTAATATTGTTCTTTGATTCTGAATCATTTCAGCCAGTTGGTACATTGTCGTTGTCTTACCTGAACCCATTGGACCTGAGAATAAAATTAGCCCACTGGACCCACATGCATTTATCAACTGCTGAAATTGATTTGGTAAAAGTTGAAGTAACGGTACATCGGTATTCGAATAAATAAATCGTATAACAATCGATTCTCTACCTAAAAAATCGCCAACACTCGAAATTCGGCAATTTACCTTTTTATGTTCTATCTGCCATTGAAAAGTCCCAAACTGCGGCCGCCTAGTTTCGCTCAGAATCATATTTGCCTTAAATTTAAGAAAATTATTCATTTGTATCATCTTTTTTTCTGAATATACATTAAGGCTATGATAGTTATTCAACGTTCGATACTTAACTAAGCATCCCTTGGCACTTGGAATTATATACATATCACTTGCTCTGTTTTTAACACATATTTTAATCATTTCTTGTATTTCTGTTTCAATCATCTCAATATCCCTCCTTTCCATATATTTAAGTACGCAAAAAAAGCCAAAACATTTAATTTTGGCTTTTCATATTTTTATATTTAATTAATTTCTAACTTTTTAAGATGACTTATCTCTTTATTATAGAGAGTATCTTAATCTTCGTCTGCAATATCACCAGCATGGAACACTTCTGAAACATCATCATTTTCTTCCAATGCATCAATCATATGATGGAATTGTTCAATTTTATCTTCCGGTACTGGTACTAGATTTTGAGGAATCATTACTAATTCAAATGTATCTAATTTGTATCCCTTTGCTTCTAATGAAGCACGTACATCTGGTAAATCTTTTGAATCTGTATAGATTTCAAATAATTCTTCTGATGTTTTCAAATCCTCAGCACCAGCATCAATAACATCTTCAAACATAGCATCTTCATCAGTATCTAATTCTTCACGAGAAATAACGATGTAACCTTTACGATCAAACATGTAATTAACTGAACCTGTTTCTCCTAAATTTCCACCATTACGTGTAAATGCAATACGAACTTCTGAAGCAGTCCGATTACGATTATCCGTCAAGGTATGAACTAAGATGGCAACGCCACCAGGTGCATAGCCTTCATATGTAATTTCTTCATAATCTGCACCTTCTGAACCAGACGCTTTATCAATAGCACGTTTAATATTATCTTTTGGCATATTTGCAGCTTTAGCTTTATCAAGCATCAAACGTAATGAGGGGTTCGAATCGGGATCAGGACCACCACTTTTTGCAGCCATGTAAATTTCTCTCGATAATTTTTGGAAAATTTTACCACGTTTAGCATCTTGTGCATTTTTACGACCTTGGATGTTATTCCATTTTGAATGTCCTGACATAATTCCCTACCTCTTTCCGAAATGTTTCTGAATTTTTACTTTTAACCGTTTATTATGATATCAAAATAATAGCTTAATATCAACCTTCTTCACGAGAATAGGACTGAACTAGTTTTCTTTAGCTTTTTTGTGCCGATAGTACATTAAAATTAATATCGTCAAAATTACACCTGTTGTTGCACCAATTGTATCAAGTAAAACATCTTGGATTAAGGGCGTTCTGCCACCTGTAAAACTTTGGTGAATTTCATCAAGTCCTGCATATAGCGCTGCACAAGCAACTGCAATAAGCCCACTGTAACGCCAATACTTAATTTTATTTTTCACTCCCAAGAATATGAAGCTAGCCATAAAGAAATATGTCATAAAATGAGCAGTTTTACGGATGAAAAACTCAACTAATTTAAAATAACCAACATGGTTAAAACTTTCATCTGCTCCAGCATAACTAAATGAAATATGTGACAACATACTTTCAAATGGTTTACCAGCTAAATACTTTTCTAAAAAAGGAATAGATGTCTGCTGCTTGTACGTTTCCGAAGAACTAATAAACAGAATTACAATAATTAATAAGGCTAAAACAAAGTAAATATTATTTTTATTTTTCATAAAATTTCCCATCCAAGTATAATAAAAACTTGATTTTCCAAATATAATTTAGAAAACCAAGTTTTTTATTATATTATTTTGTTGAAGAACGCTTAATTAAGCCATATGGTAATTGGATTGTTTTTTCACTAACTTCTTCTTTATCCATTAATTTTGTTAATAATCTCATAGATACAGCCCCTAAATCGTATAAAGGTTGTGTTATTGAAGATAATTTGGGTCTAACAATCTCAGTCAATTTTGAATCATTACTTGTAATAATTTCAAAATCTTCGGGTACACTCAAACCAGCATCTCGAGCACCATTCAAAACACCAACAGCTAATTCATCATCACCAACAAAAGCAGCAGTTGCATGACTTGAAGAAATTGCTGGCCATAAGGTTTCGCCAGCTCGATATGAATAATCTGTTTCAAAAATTAAGTCTTGATCAAATTTTATTCCGGCTTTTTCAAGAGCTAATTTATAGCCTTTTAGTCGGTATTCGCCATTAATGGGTTCATCCATTGAACCTGAAACAAATGCAATACGTTTATTGCCATTATTAATTAGATCCGTTACTGATTCCATTACAGCTGCAATATAATCAATATTAACACTACCTAATTCTCCAGTAGGATCAACTGAACCTGAAAGGACAACTGGTGTACGACTTCTCTTAAGTTCAGCACGTAATTCATCAGTAATTTGATTTCCCATAAAAATAATACCATCAACTTGTTTAGCTAATAATGTATTTAATACTTGCACTTCTTTTTGACCATTTTGATCAGAGTTAGCTAAAATAATATTATATTTATACATTGTTGCAACATCATCAATTCCACGAGCTAATGATGAAAAGTAAATATTAGTTACATCGGGAATAATAACCCCAACTGTTGTCGTTTTCTTACTTGCCAATCCTCTAGCAACAGCATTAGGTCTGTAATCAAGTCGATCAATAACTTCCAAAACTTTTTTTCTTGTTGCAGGTTTAACGTTAGGGTTACCGTTAACCACACGTGAAACAGTTGCCATTGAAACAGCTGCTTCTCTTGCTACGTCATAAATTGTAATTGTTTGTTTATCCATTAGTATTATTTCCTCTCATTACTTAAATATCAAGTTTTCATTCCGTTTTCAAGCACTAGAATAATTTAGCAAATTTTTAAGACAATTGCAAGCGTTTTTACCTTATTTTCATGAAAATAATTTTTATATTATGAAAATTTCAATTTTTAATTGTTATGAAAATTTCAATATTTAATTGTTATGTCTTACTTATGCTATAATACAGTATACTATTGTAAAGGGAGAGATTTCATGTCACATATTGCATCTTTACAACAATGGCTTGCCAATAATGGTACTGACATTGCTTATATCAACGATCCAATGAGTATTCAATATTTTACCGGTTTTGAAAGTGATCCTATTGAGCGCGTTTTAGCTCTCTTTGTATTTCCTGATCAAGACCCATTTTTATTCACACCCGCTCTTGAAGTCGAAGCTGCCAAAGATACCGGCTGGAAATATCCCGTTTATGGTTATCTTGATCACGAAGATGCTTTCGCAATCATACAAAGTGAAATAAATAAACGTAAAAATTCACCAAAGAAATGGGCTATTGAAAAAGGCAGCCTAACAGTTGAAAGATATGATGCTATTAGTCGTATCTTCCCAAGTGCTGAATTTGTAGCTGATGCAACAAGCTTTATCGAAACACTTAAAGTAATTAAAACACCAGACGAAATTGAAAAATTAAAAATTGCTGGAAAATGGGCAGATGTTGCTTTTGAAGTTGGCTTTAACGCTCTTCAAGAAGGCAGAACTGAACAAGATGTTGTTGCAGAAATTGAATATGCAATGATGAAAAAAGGAATCATGCATATGAGCTTTGACACTATTGTTCAAAGTGGAAAAAATGCCGCTGAACCTCATGGATTTGCAAAAAAGGATCTTATCCAATCAAATGCTTTAACATTATTTGATTTAGGTGTTATCTCAGATGGTTATATTTCAGATGCTAGTCGTACTGTAGCATTCGGTAAACCAAATGAAAAAGCATTAGAAATTCACAAAGTTTGTCTTGAAGCGCAATTAAAAGCGCAATCTGCTGCTAAACCAGGTATGATTGCGGAAGATTTAGATAAAATTGCTCGTGATGTCATCGTCAAGGCTGGTTATGGTGACTACTTTATTCATCGCCTTGGTCATGGTATGGGACAAAGTGAACATGAATTCCCTTCAATTATGGAAGGAAATAAAATGGAACTTAAACCAGGTATGTGTTTCTCAATAGAACCTGGTATTTACATTCCAGGCGTTGCTGGCGTTCGTATTGAAGACTGCATTTATCTAACTGAAAACGGTAATGAACCATTTACAGTTACACCAAAAACATTAAAAACAATTGAACTACACTAATAAAAATAAAAACCCCTAAAGTTAGAAAACTTTAGGGGTTTTTATTTTTAAATATTCCATAAACTACGAGTCTTAACTAAAATAATAGGTAACCATATGCTACTCCTTTTCGAACAACATGTGGTTACCTATTATTTTAAAGTTAATTAATTCAAATAGTTCGCATTAAAAATTGTGGTACTCATTTTACTTTTATTTTTCGCCTGTCCATCCATCTGGATAAATTGTTTCAGCTTTGCCTTCTGCAGCATCAGCATCTTTAGCTTCGCCAAAAGCACTCTTGCTATCAACATAGATGTCTTCTTCAGCTAAGTCTGAAAACTCATCTGTTAAATCAGTCATTTGTTCAAATATATCGTCTGATTCCATAGCTAATTTGTTTTTCAAATCGTTCTTTGCATTAATTAATGCATCTTTAGCATTAACATACGCATCCTGGCTCATTAATAATTCACTTTTTTCAGAAAATTTATCACTTAGATTATTTTTCATTTCATCAAAATCAACCATTTTATCTTTTAAATCAATACTAGCGTCTTCAGCGTAAGCCTTATACTCTAACACGCGATCACGTACATCTAAAGCTTTTTCTTCCAAATGTTCTTTAATATCTTGTTTCGTTTTTTCAGAAATTAATTTAGAAGCTGTATACGCGGCAACCCCACCTGTAACTACCAATCCTAATAAAAATTTTTTTGACATAACAAACCCCTCCTTGTTTTAAACTTTTCTATTTTTATAAAAACTAAATGCCTTTTTACCAACATTAATGAAAGCTGAAGAATCTTTAGCCCTCTTTGACGTCGCTGAAACGTGTGTCATTAATCCTCGACTTGCATCATTCAAATCAGACACACTTTCACTCAAATCAGCAACAGCCTGAAATAAAGGATCAATTGTTGCTACTTTACCATTTACATCGTCTAATAAAATATTTGATTTTACGAGTATATTCTCAACTTCATTTGATAAGCCATCAACATCGCTGGTAATAGATGAAATACTTTTATTCACTTCTCCGAGTGTTCTCATCATTCTCATAAGAACGAAAATAATGAATAGGACTAAGACCGCGAAAGCAACAGCGGCAATTAATCCTGCAATTTGTCCACCTGTCATAATAATTCCTCCTATTTACTTACGTACATTAATTCAAAATCTACTTATAGGATAGCATTCGAACCTAAAAACTGCAATTGATAACATACGACAGTTTTGTATTTAAATTACACATTAGCCCACATGTTTGCTATGATGATATCAATAAATTAATTTAGGGGTGATCGCCATTTTAAACAATCTTTTTTTAGAGCATTTCACAAAGGACAATTTACTTTTAGGGACATTACTAAAAACCGTTACAAAACAAAGTACTTTCCTTTCACGTTACATAGCTCATATCGATTGGGATGCCATTATTAGTAACCTAGTTGAACTAGTTTTTTCTCTTGTTTTCTTTTCTTTTCTATTTATCCTTATAAATTGGATTGGAAAAAAAATCATTCGTCGGACATTTAATCAATATCGAGGATCCGATAGATATTCAACAAATAGAGTTGAAACAATCAATTCACTAACATCAAATATTTTTCACTATATTATGTTATTTTTTTATCTTTACGCTATTCTGTCGGTGCTCGGTGTTCCCGTTGGTACCTTAATTGCAGGTGCCGGAATCTTAAGTGTTGCTTTAGGTCTTGGCGCACAAGGATTCGTAACTGATGTCGTCACTGGATTCTTTATTCTTTTAGAACAACAATTCGATGTTGGAGATATCGTTAGAATTGATTCAATTGAGGGTCCTATCGTGGCTGTCGGCCTACGTACGACTCAAATTGAAGACTATGATGGTATTTTGCATTTTGTCCCAAATAGAAATATCACAATTGTCAGTAATTTATCTCGCAATAATATGCGAGCAGTTATCGATATCCGAATTGATGTCACTGACGATGTGGATAAAATCACCCATATTGTACAGAACGTTAATGAAAAGTTAGTCCCACTTCATCCCGAAATTAAAGATGGACCAAATATTTTAGGTCTAGTTGATCTTGGCAAAGGAAATTTGGTCTTTAGAGTCGTTGTGTTCACTTTAAATGGTGAACAGGCATCTACTCAACGGACATTTCTTGCCGGTTATCTAACGGCTTTAAATGATGCTCAAATACATGTCTTAAACTCACCTATCTCACTTAACTAAAAAATGACTCAATTATGAAATCATAATTGAGTCATTTTTTAGTTTCTTATTTGTTGATCTCTATCTGTCAAAAAATGGACCATTGCAAGAACACCTGCATCAATTGCAGCTTCTTTAGGCGCCAAAAATTCAGAATGTAGCGAGTAAGGACTATCTACACCCAACCAAAACATTGTTCCAGGTATTTTAGACAATAAAAATCCAAAATCTTCTCCCGTCATTGCAGGTTGTGTTTCAACAAATGAAACTTCTGGATCGTTTTTCATAAATCGAATAAAGTTTTCAGTCCTGCTATCATCATTTTCAACAGGTAGATAACCACCTTGAATGAGGTTTAATTCTACTTCGCAATCGTACATTAATGCGATACCCTCACAAATTGTTTTAACACGTTTTTGAATCAATAAATTCATTTCTTGTGTTAACGCACGAATTGTTCCATTAATCTGTGCTTCACCAGCAATAACATTACCAGTCGTTCCAGCAGTAAATTGACCCAACGTAACAACTCCAGATTGTATTGGATCGACATTTCGACTGATAATCGTTTGTAATTGCGTGACCAACTGTGCACCAGCAACTACCATGTCATTAGCCTGATGTGGGTATGCAGCATGTCCACTTTTTCCGGCTAGGTGTGCATGAATTTCACACGTACCTGCGAACAAAGTGCCTAATCGAGTTCCAATTGTTCCAGCAGGTAATTGTGGATTATCATGGAATGCATAAATTTCATCAGGCATCCACTCATCTAATAATCCACTCTCATAGAGTCGCTTACCACCACTGGCATTTTCTTCTGCTGGTTGAAAGATAAAAGTCATATTTACTGTTGGTTGATTTTCAGAAAAGTAATTTAGAATTCCGAGCGCAACCGTCATATGAATATCATGCCCACAAGCATGCATTCTACCTTCATTCCGTGATGAAAATGGCAGTCCTGTCTTTTCAGTAACAGGTAGTCCGTCAATATCAGTCCGATATCCAATTGTATACCCGCCAATAGAACCAACTACTCGAACTAAAATACCAGTTTCAACTGTTTTAATTACTATAAAACTTTGATTAAATTTTGAAATTAAGTTCAGTAGATAGGCTTGAGTTTCAAATTCTTCTAATCCAATTTCCGGAATTTGGTGTAAGTCCCGTCTGATTTTAATTAGTTCTTCAGTTGTTAAACTCATTTCTATCTGTTCCCTCGTTTCAATTTATTTCTAGATATTACGTAACTCTGCTAAAATTTCTGTTTTATCTTTTGTTTTATCATCGATATCTTTAACTTTTTTTGCGGGCATCCCTACGACTACCGTATAAGGTGCAACATCTTTAGTAACAACAGCTCCAGCACCAACAACGGCACCTTTACCAACACGAACGCCTTCAAGCACGACAACATTTCCACCAATTAAAACGTCATCTTCAATAATAACAGGTGTTGCTGAAGGTGGTTCGACAACCCCAGCAAGTACTGTTCCAGCACCAATATGACAATTATCTCCAACAATTGCACGACCACCTAAAACAGCACCCATATCAATCATTGTTCCCTTACCAATTTCAGCACCAATATTAATGATAGCGCCCATCATGATAACAGCGTTATCGCCAATTAAAACTTGATCGCGAATAACTGCACCTGGTTCAATACGTGCATTAATCTTTTTTAAATCTAATAACGGAACAGCTGAATTACGAGTTTCATTTTCAATATGAGAACTTACAATTTTTGAATTTTCATTTAGGAAAGGTTCAATATCTGCCCAATCACCAAATAAAACGCCAGCTTTATCATTTAAGTAGTCTTCTATCGTATCTGGTACATCGATTTCAACTAAATCCCCTTTAATATATACCTTAACGGGTGTTTTCTTTTTTGAAGTGCTAATAAAATTAATAATTTCGTGTGCATCTAAATTTGCCATCATCATTCTCCTAATATTTCATATTATTTATTTTCTTTCTTTAGTTTCAATATCTTGAACTATATACTCTTTTTCAAATTCATGAGCAATATGATTCATACTTTTCATAAGCTCACGACGTGTCACGATACCTGTAAAACTGCCCTCAGAAGAAACAACTGATAAAAAGGGATGGTCCACAAGTAAGTGCAAAACATTCTCAATATCGTAAGGATCTTGAATAGTGGGAATATCAGTTTCCATAACATCTTTAACACGAACTTCGTGTAATCGGCTGACATCCAATTCATCTAATCCTAACATTGTCTCAGTAATCATAGACAAGGATAACAATCCTTTAAACTTATAATCATTATCTAAAACGGGAATTTTAGCATAATGAACTTTTGTTAAAACCAATAGTGCGTGATCCAGGAAGTTATTTTCTTGTACATTAGCAACAATTTCAGCTGGAATTAAAAAGTGTTCCTGGTTTTCGGATAACATTTTTTCAATAGACTTAGCTATCATTCAATAGGTCCTCCTTCCAAACTTTTAGAACAACTCCTATTTTATAATAAATTGAACGCAGACACTAATTTTTTTTAAAAATCGAGCCAATTATTAATAAATATTTACATTTGTTCGCAATATTGGTAACATAATAAATATTGCGAACAAAAATAGGAGGATACAATGGATTATACATTAACAACAAGATTAGCTGCAGAATTTATTGGTACAGCAATTATGGTTATTTTAGGTAATGGTTCGGTGGCCAATGTCGAACTTGGGCATACAAAAGGACATGGTAGTGATTGGGCTTTAATCGCCTTCGGTTATGGATTCGGTGTTATGATTCCCGCCTTAATCTTTGGTAGTATTTCAGCAAATCATATTAATCCAGCTTTCACTTTAGGATTAGCTTTTTCTGGTTTGTTCCCATGGGGTGAAGTACTTCCCTACATGACAGTACAATTTTTAGGTGCATTCGTTGGACAAGCTATTGTTGTTGCAGCCTACAAACCTTACTATGATCAAACAACTGATCCTGAACGTATTTTAGGTACTTTCTCAACTATTGATGCCGCTCAAAGTAAATTAAATGGTTTTATTAATGAATTTGTTGGTACTTTCATTTTGATATTTGGCGCCATTGGTATTACAAAAGCACCATTTTTCTCCGATAACCTCGGAACAGCTCATCTCGGATTAGGTTTCTTAGTCCTTGTATTAGTTGCATCATTGGGTGGCGCAACTGGCCCAGCCCTAAACCCAGCTCGTGATCTTGCTCCACGTTTACTACATCAACTATTACCTCTTAAAAATAAAGGTAACTCACAATGGGATTATAGTTGGGTCCCAGTCGTTGCACCAATTGCAGCCGGCATTTGTGCCGTTTTCCTATACAAATCACTTTTTATGCTAGCTTAAATTTTAAAAACCTCTAAACGATAAAATTCGTTTAGAGGTTTTTTTTCGCTATTTACGTTTAAACTCGCAAGTTAATTCTGGTATTAATTTATGCTGTCTAGTGAAATATGAGACGTGAACATTTTTTTCGTTTGCTTCTACTATCGCATATGTTCCACCAATCCCTTGATACATCCCTCTAGGAAGACTAATGCTCCCAGGATTTAAAATTAATACGCCATCGTCAGTCATCTCACATCCTAATTCATGAGTATGTCCAAAAAATACGAATTTAGCATGATTAGCCTTAGCTTTTAATTCAAGTGTGAACAGTCCTGTTTTAACGTTAGTCAGATGCCCGTGAGAGAGATAGATAGTTTCCCCGCTCACAATTTCAACTAATTCTTCTGGAAAATTCATATCAAAATCCATGTTTCCTAGGACACCATCAAATTTATTAAAAAGCGGATCATTTGCTTCTAATTCTGAATCGCCACAATGAAAAAATACATCAACTTGATTTTTATTATGTACTAAAATAGATTCTAATATATCACGATCTCCATGACTATCACTCACAACTAAGCACTTCATCTTATTTTTCCCACCAATCATTAAAATTTGACATTAACTTGACGGTTGCACGACCGCGATGACTAATTTTATTTTTTTCTACTTCAGTCAGTTCAGCCATAGACTTATATAATTCAGGTACATAAAAAAGTGAGTCATAACCAAATCCGTTATCTCCACGTGGTATACCCAAAATTTCTCCAGCCACTTCACCGTCTACAACTAGTGACTCGTTACCAGGTTTTGCAAAAACTAACGTTGTATGGAAATTTGCAGTCCTTTTGTCTTTCGGCACGTCAGTCATTTCATGTAATAATTTCGCATTATTCGCAGCGTCATTATGGTCCTCAGCAAAACGAGCAGAAAATATACCTGGTCGACCATCTAAGGCGTCCACCATTAAACCAGAATCATCTGCTAAAACAGGTAATTGTGTTAATTGTGAAATTGTTTCTGCCTTTAATCTTGCATTCTCTTCAAATGTTTTCCCAGTTTCTTCAACATCTGGTAATTCAGGATAGTCCAACAACGTAGTAACTTTAAATCCTAGTGGATTAAAAAAACGTTTAAATTCAGTCGCTTTTCCTTCATTTTTAGTTGCAATTAAAATCACATCTTTTTGATTCTCAATATGTTCATTTTGAATTAAAATGGTTTTCTTCTGCGAATTACCCATTAATTCTGATAATCCTGACATTGCTCCACCTAAAAGTTGCGTTAATTTGTCACCAAGTAAATCAGCATTAGATTTTTCAAAATTCAATTGTAAAAAAGCCCCTGATTCATTTTGAACAATTAATAAATGACTATCGGCTGTTTCCTCTTCTTCACTTGTTAAATCAGCAAATAACTCATCATGAATGAAACCAACATTAATCGCTGAAAATGGTTTTAATTTTTGACCGTTACTCTTTAACAATAAATTTTGAATTGCTACATAACTCGCATTAATAACTGTTGCAATAATATCCCCATCAGCTTGCATGATTTGTACTTGTAAATTAAATCCAGTATCTTTTAATGTTTCTGCCAAGGCCGTCTTAAGCGATGATAAAATCAATTCAATTTTGACATTGCTTTGAGCACTCAACCACTGATTAACGTCTACTTTCAATTCACCAATGTTATCTGTTTCGTTAACTAAAATTGTTACCTTAGTCAAGCCCAACTGGTATTCAATCGCACTATCGACTTCCTTAAGACTTAATTTTGTAATTGAGACTGGTCTAACTTCTAAATTATCTCGATTCTCATTTTTACGCATGTTAGTCTCCCTGTCCTAAATGAATTGTTTTAGAATTTATATTTTCTAATCCTAACCAACCTGATGCAATTTCGTTAAAATCATTCGCATCACCCGTCGTAAAAAATTCATGTTCAATTTTTGCTTCACTTTTAGCCGCAATATTAAAATAATCTAAGATAGTTGAAACATCGTTAACTGTTTCAGCTCCTGAATCAATCAACGTTACTTTATCACCAACCGCATTTTGAATAAAAGGTCTGAGTAATGGATAGTGAGTACAGCCCATGACTAGTGTATCAATGTTTTTATCATCAAAAAAAGCTAACGTTTCATTAACAACTCGTTCAGCGATTTCTGATTCGTATTGATCACTCTCGACAATTGGGACGAACTTTGGACAAGGTAAGCTCGTCACAAATAAATTAGGATTTTTTTCATGTAACGTATTACTATATGCGCTACTTTTAATCGTACCTTCCGTCCCAATAACGCCTACTCTTTGGTTTTTAGATGACTTAATTGCCGCTCTACTTCCTGGTTTTATAACACCAATCACTGGGATTGCTAATTTTTCTCGTAAATCATCCAAGGCAGCAGCCGTTGCTGTATTACAAGCAATCACTAACATTTTTATCCCTTTACTTAACAAAAAAGATGTCATATCCCAAGTGAATTCTAAAACTTGTTCTGAGGGCCGAGGTCCATATGGCATTCTAGCTGTATCACCTAAATAGTATATTTTTTCGTTTGGTAATTGTTTAAGTGCTTCTTTTACAACTGTTAATCCACCAACACCTGAATCAATAAATCCAATTGCTTGATTATTCATTTTCTAACCTCTTTTTCGATTACTTATCAATCTTAATTATGACTTGTCTTTACTCAAAATTCAAGTCTAGTCATTTAACATTAATTTATGAAAAATCAATATCATCTAATCTTAAATAACGGTATAATACTTGTATATTATATATCCAGAGGGAGATCCATATGAAACCAAATTTGATTGAAAATTTATTATCAGCTGACAACAATGATACATTCGCATATGAACTTATTCGCGATAGTTTAATACCAGAAGTAATTGGTACGGATACAACAATTTTATACTGGGTTGGTAAAAAAATGGCCCGTAATGCTAACCTCGCTAATATTGCAGACCTTATTACCTTTTTTGAAAAGGCAAATTGGGGTACTCTTGAAGTGGTTAAAGAAAAAAAAGACAAGCAAACTTGGTTACTATCTGGTAATATTGTTACCTTCAGACAGAATCAGATTAAGTCTGCTGATTTTAACCTAGAAGCTGGGTTTATTGCTGAAACTATCCAAATTCAAAGTGGTTTCACATCAGAAACAATAATTGAAAATCAAAATAATAAATCCGGTGTTTCAATTATTGTTCAAACTGATTTAAAAGATCCTAATATGACAGAACCAACTGACCAATTTCACTTCAAAGTACCAACTGAAACTGAATAATTATCGAATAGATAATTAAAAAGAGCTGACTTTAAAAGTCAGCTCTTTTTAATTACTAAATATATTGTGCTAAAACTTCTTTAACCTGATCTTTTGAATGATAACCGACGATTGTATCAACAACTTCGCCATCTTTTTTAATCATTAAAGTTGGAATACTCATGATACCAAAAGATTGTGCTGTTGCTGGATTTTGATCAATATCCATTTTAGAAAATTTTACTTTATCGCCCATTTCTTGTTCTAAATCTTCAATAGCTGGCGATTGCATACGACAAGGACCACACCATGTTGCCCAAAAATCTGTCAATGTTACACCTGAATCTGTTACTTTTTCAAATTCTTTATCTGTAATTGCTTGTACCATTTGAATTCCCCCTTTTATTATTTATGTGACCATCATATCAAAGAAAATAATACCACGCCACATTTTTGCTTACAAAAAGTAAACGTTACTTGAATTCTACGATAGTTGCGCCATTTCCACCAGCATTGGGTGCTGCAAATTCAAATGACTTAACATGACGATTTGATTTCAAATAATCTGTTATTCCAGTTCTTAAGGCTCCAGTCCCTTTACCATGAACAATAGTAACAGAAGCATATCCAGCAAGTAAAACAGAATCAATATACTGATCAACTTGGCTCATTGCATCATCATAGCGCTGTCCACGAAGATCAAGCGATGTTGAAACGCTTGTTGAAGCCGCATTTTTAAAAATGGTTCTATCCTTTTTATCATTCTCGATATGAACTTTTTGAAGGTCGTTTTCATTAATTTTCATTTTTAGAATACCAAGTTGAACTTCCCACTCTGTCTTACTCATTTTTTTAACTAAAACACCTTGTTGACCATAAGTTTTAACTAAGACATCGTCGTTCACATGGAATTCTTGTTTATTTTTAGCTCGTTGTAGGACCTTATTTTTCTTCAAAGCATTTGTTGGTTGATGCATTTGTGATAATTGTGATTTTGCATCAATTAATTCATGTTCTTTAACAGCTTGTCCTTGAAGCATCTGCATTTGGCGAATTTCTTTTATTATTTTATCTGCATTTATTTCTGCTTCTGCCACGATTTCATTAGCTTTTCCCTTAGCCTTATCCGTCATTGACTCTCTTTGCGCAACAAACTCGGCATACTGTTTAGCTAGGTCATCATGTAATTTCGTTGAATCTTCTAGTTGTGCTTTTAATGCCAGTGTCTCATCTTCTGCCTTTTTTCGCTTACTCATTAAGTCAGAAATCATTTCATTCAAATCTTGGCTATCTTGATTGGTCAAGTTTTGCGCTTGATCAACAACATTTGACGCTAACCCAATTTTACGAGAAATATCAAACGCATTACTACGACCAGGTATTCCAATTAATAATCGATAAGTTGGTTGTAACGTTTCACTATCAAATTCCATACTAGCATTAATTGTTCCAGCACGATTAAACCCATACGCTTTTAATTCGGGATAATGTGTTGTAGCAACTGTATAACTACCTTTTTCTCCAACAGCATCAAGAATTGCAATCGCCAAAGCTGCACCTTCTTGTGGATCCGTTCCAGCTCCTAATTCATCAAATAAAACTAATGAATGTTCGTTAATATTAGCTAAAATAGAAACGATATTAGTCATATGAGCAGAAAATGTACTTAAGCTCTGTTCAATCGATTGTTCATCCCCAATATCTGCAAAGATATCTTCAAAAATACCAATACGACTACCTTCATTTGTTGGAATATTTAAACCTGATTGTCCCATCATCTGAATTAAGCCTAATGTTTTTAACGTAATTGTTTTACCACCGGTATTAGGTCCCGTAACAACAATTGCTTGATAATCTTTTCCTAACATAATATCGTTAGCAACTACTTTTTTACTATCCAATAAAGGATGACGTGCTTGTCTTAAAAAAATGTCATTTTCAACACTAATTGCTGGTTCAGTTGCTTTAATTGAGCTTGCATATTGTGCCTTTGCATTAACAAAATCGAAATGTCCTAAAATATAAGCATTTTCTAAAATTTCTGCTGTAAAAGGTGCAACTAATTCAGATAACTCTGCCAAAATACGACGTTCTTCATCTGCTTGAGCAAGTTGCTGTTCGCGTAAATGATTATTCATCTCGACAATTGCTTGCGGTTCAATAAATAAGGTCTGTCCTGTTGCACTTTGGTCATGAACAGCGCCACCAAATTGACCACGATATTCTGCCTTAACAGGGATAACGTAACGTTCATTTCTAATTGTAATTAATGTTTCACTTAAATATTTAGCACTTTTACCACGCGTAAATTCTTGTAGTTTAGCTCTAATGGCACTTTCCGAGCGTAAAATATTTTGTCGAATATTATGCAATACTGGTGAAGCCTCATCAGTAATGTGACCATCATTTTCAATTGACTGATTCAACCTACGATTAATTTCAGGTAGATTTTCAAGCTTTTCTATCCATTCAAATAATCTCGTTAATTCAATTTCAGAATCTGCTAAATCTTTAAAAAATAATTTAACCTCATTAGTCGTTCGTAGTACACGACCAACAGCAGATAGCTCTTTACCATTCAAAGAAGCTCCCATATCTAACCGTTTCATATGTGGCTTAACGTTGACTAATTGTGGTAAAGGAATGCCACCGCGGAGTCGCAATATCTTCACAGCATCTTGTGTTTCGTCTAAATCCTTTTGGATTTTTTCGAGATTAGTCATCGGCTCTAATGCCTTAACTTCTTCTTGTCCAGATTCAGTAGATATAAATGTTTGAATTTGTTGTTTAACTTTTTGATATTCTAATGTCTTTAATCCTTTTTCGTTCATACTTTAATTCTCCTAACATTTAATCTGTAGATGATGTATTTGTAATGAACATCTTTTTAGCTATTGTTGGCGTATCTGTTAGTATTTTTTGAGCAACCGTCGATTCTAAAACAGCTTCATTAACTTTTTGATTAGGCCAAGCCGACAAAATAATTAACCCAATAAAAATAAAAACAAACATCAGTATAACCGATAGAACCCCACCAATTAGTGAATTCACCTGATGAATAACTGGTAATTTTGTAACAGAATTTATTACTCTAATAATACCTCTAATGAGTATACCGCCAACCACAAATAAAGCCGCAAATACAATCATCGAATAAAAGTTAGTCTGAAGATGGTTCGTAATAGATGTCTTATCAGTTTCCATAATTTTAGGGAAACGTTCTCCCAACCAAATAGTAACAGGATTTGTTAAAACTTTAGCAAATAAATAGATAGCGATAAATCCTACAATTCTCAAAAGCGTTAATACTAATCCTTTTCTATAACCGTTAAAAAATGACACAATTAATAAAAAGATAACAATTAAAGAAACTGTCATAATATTACTCCTTTACTTGTGTTTCACCATTAATTTCATTTAATTTTTCTTGTAATTTAATTTGATCTGAAACTGCGTTGATAGCTACTAATATCGCTACTTGTTCATCATCTATTTCAGGTAGCATGTCCTTCACTGATTGAAATTCATTTTTCACCAATGTTGCTACGGCGTCCATGTGTGTGTCTGATTCTGATCCAATAATTGTATACACTTTTTTACCGATTTTAGTCTTATATCTATTCTTTTGATTTTCCAATGAACACCCTCCTTACATTTAATCATTTAAAAATAATTTTACCACGAATTGATCAAAAGAGATATGTGTATCATAGTCCATAATATATAATTTAAAACAAAATAAAAAAGTTAAACCAATTTGGCTCAACTTTTTAAATAATCTTCTATTGCATACTTTCATCTGAAAGGAAGGTATTCAATACTTCTTCTACCATATCCCATTCATCATCGTCTTCGATTGGTTCTAAATCACTTTCAGTTGCTTCACCATTCTCATTAGGACTAAATGAGTAAGCTTGAATTTCAACCTCTTCATCAGCTTCTGAGCCAAGTGGATAAAGCATAATATATGATTTATTGTAATCATCAGATTCAAAGGTAAACAGAACTTCAAAAAGTGTTTCATTACCGTTATCATCTACTAATGTAATCTGTTGGTTTTCTTCTTCATTATTCATATTGTGACCTCACTTTATTCTTTAGTTAATTTGCCTTTACCATCTAAATAATTCTGTAAAATTAGGCTTGCAGCAAGTTTATCAATAACTTTTTTTCTTTTTTTTCTTGATGTATCGGCCTGTTCAACAAGCATACGTTCTGCCTCAACAGTTGTCAACCGTTCATCTTGAAAATCAATTGGCAAGCCAAAAGTTTCAACTAATAACTCGCCGTACTTTTGCGCAGCTTCAGCACGAGGGCCTAATGAGTTGTTCATATTTTTGGGTAAGCCGAGTACAAAGCCAGTTACTTCATACTCTGTAACCAATTCTTTGACACGTTCAATACCAAAGTCACTTCTGTCTTCATTAATACGAATAATTTCAACGCCTTGGGCAGTCCATCCTAATAAATCGCTCATTGAAACGCCGACCGTTCTTGAACCAATATCCAAGCCCATTAATCTCATTTAATTTCCTACTTTTCTTCTGTATTTAAGTAATTTTTAACTAACTCTTCAACAATTTCATCGCGTTCATATTTTCTAATTAAATTACGTGCGTCATTAAATCTAGGAATATAAGCAGGATCGCCCGATAACAAATAGCCAACAATCTGGTTAATAGGGTTGTACCCTTTTTCTTCTAATGATTGGTAAACAGTTACCAATGTATCGTGGACATCTTTTTTATTATTTTCGTCAAAATTAAAGAACATTGTTTTATCTAATGAACTCATAACGTGGCACCCCCATCAATTTATTAACCTAGCTCTATTCTACTAAAAAAAGGACCATTCGACAATCAAAACAAGCTGATGTAATCAAGCCGTAATATAATAAAGAGTATTTATCTATTTATTATTAGATAAATACTCCTTTAATTATTATTTGGTTTGATTATTTAACCAATTTGCTGCTTCTTTGATTGCATCAGCTAAACCTGCTGGATTTTTACCACCTGCTTGAGCTAAGTCTGGTCGGCCACCGCCACCACCGCCAACAAGTGGCGCAATCGTCTTAATTAAATCGCCCGCTTTTAATCCTGATTTAATGCCATCAGCACTAACTGCCGTAATTAAATTAACTTTACCGTCATCACTTGTTGTTCCAATAGCCAAAACATCTGATAATTCTTGGGTTTTCCATTGGTCAGCCAATTGACGTAATTGAGACATCCCTGAAACTGAAACTTTTGCTGCAATTAACGTTTTACCATTAATTTCTTGTTTATTTTTGAAAACATCCCCAGCTTGTTGGCTAGCAATTTTATCTTCAAATGCTTGAATTTGTTGTTCACTTACTTTTAATGCACTTTGTAATTGTTCAATTTTATTTGAAACTTCTACGACTTTATTTACTTTTACTTGTTGTGCTACTGTTTCTAAGAGTTCGTTACGTCCGTTTAAGAAATCAAAAGCTTCTTTAGAAGTTACTGCTTCAATACGACGAACGCCGGCACCAACACCTGATTCAGAAATAATTTTAAATAAGCCGATTTCACTCGTATTTGAAACGTGCGTACCACCACAGAATTCAATTGAATAATCGCCAATTTTCACAACCCGCACAATTTTTCCATATTTTTCTGAGAATAAAGCAATGGCACCCATATTTTTAGCAGAATCAATATCTGTTTCAACAGTTTCAACAGCTAACTCAGCCCAAATCTTATCGTTAACAATCTTTTCAACTTGTTTTAACTGTTTCTCTGAAACGGAACCAATATTTGTAAAATCAAACCGTAGATAAGTGGGTTCGACTAATGACCCAGCTTGATGTGTATGTTCGCCCAGAACATCTCGCAATGCTTGATCAAGTAAATGTGTCGCCGTATGATTTTTTTCAACTTTTTTATGGAAATCTTGATTAATTTCTAGTGTCACTAATTGGTCTTTTTTCATTGCTGCAAGAACTTTAATGGCGTGTAAATTTTGTCCATTAGGTGCATGTTGAACTTCTTCAACTTCAGCAATAACATTGCCTTCTGTATCTTTGATAGTTCCTTTATCAGCAACTTGTCCACCCATTTCAGCGTAAAATGGTGTTTTTGAAAAAATAACTTGAGCGTTATCACCTGGTTTTATGTTATCTACTAACTCGTTATCCACAATTAAATCAACCACTTTGGCGTCATCCACATTAGCTTGTGTATAACCAACATATTCACTAATTGTTTTAATATCTGTTAACATCCCATTTTGAACACCCATTGATTTAGCATTACTACGTGCAGCACGAGCACGATCCTTCTGCTGTTGCATTTCAGCGTTAAACCCTACTTGATCTACAGATAATCCTTCATCTTCGGCATATTCTTTCGTTAATTCAAATGGAAAACCATAAGTATCGTACAATTTAAAGACACCAGCACCAGTTAGCTCTACTTTATTTTCTTTTTTAGTCGTTAAAATAAGATTATTTAATAACTGTAATCCATCTTTTAATGTTTCATTAAATCGTTCTTCTTCAGAACGAACAATTTTAGAAATATACTCTGATTGTTCTAAAACTTCCGGATAATAATCCTTCATAATATTACCAACAACAGGTACAAGTTGCGTTAAAAATGATCCTTCTATCCCTAATTTTTGTCCATGCATCACTGCACGACGAATTAATCGACGAATAACATAGCCACGTCCTTCATTAGAAGGTAAAGCGCCATCACCAATGGCAAATGAAATTGCACGCGCATGATCTGCAATAACCTTAAATGAAATATCATCTTGGGCATTATCATCATATTTTTTATTATTACTCATTTTTTCAGTTGCATCAATTAAGGGTAAGAATAAATCTGTTTCAAAATTAGTTTTTGCATTTTGGAAAATCGAAACAACACGTTCTAAACCCATCCCCGTATCAATATTTTGATGAGGTAGTGGTTCATAGTTATTTTCAGGTGTGTGATTAAATTCAGAGAACACGATATTCCAAACTTCTAGATAACGTTCATTTTCGCCACCAGGATAATTTTCGTCATCATCCTCAGCTAAGTTATTAAAACTTTGTCCACGATCATAAAAAATTTCTGTATCAGGTCCACTAGGTCCTTGTCCAATATCCCAAAAGTTATCTTCTACTTCTACTAGATGATCCTTTGGTAACTTAACTTCTTCTAACCAGATACGTTTTGCTTCCAAATCTTTTGGGTAAACAGTAACGTATAGTTTTTCAGCATCAAATGCGAACCATTTTTCACTTGTTAATAATTCCCAAGCCCAATTAATTGCTTCTGGTTTAAAATAATCCCCAATTGAGAAATTACCCAACATTTCGAATAACGTATGATGACGTGCTGTCTTACCAACATTCTCGATATCATTCGTACGAATACTTTTTTGGGCATTCGTAATTCTAGGATTTTCTGGTACAACTGATCCATCAAAATATTTTTTTAAAGTTGCAACACCGGAATTAATCCACAGTAATGTGGGATCATCCACAGGTAGTAATGAGGCACTAGGTTCAATTGTATGGCCTTTTTCTTTAAAGAAATCTAAATACATTTGGCGTATTTCAGTACTTGTCATTTTTTTCATAAGTGTGACTTCCCTTCTATTTTTAAGCAAAAAACACCGCTGCGAGTAAGGACGCTTATAGCGCGGTACCACCTTACTTGCAACGATGTTTTAGTCGTTTACCTCTTAAACTCGATAACGTTGAGTGGACGTCATTCTATTAATACTTAACACAAGGCAGCTTTTTTAAATAATCATTTCTCTCAGCAAATGAAATGTTTCTGTTAGGCTATTTAAATTTATCCCTGTTTCTAATAAAAATTATATTGAAATCGACTCAAATTGTCAAATTAAGCTTACGACTCTTTACGATTTTGTTTTCTGTTAACGCGACGATCCATTTGATCTTTACGTTTAATTGCTTTTTGAATCTTTTTCTTATATCCAGGTTTACGTTTTTTCTTCTCTTTTTTAACCATTCCTTTGATTACTGGAGCTAAAGGATCTTTGGTTTGTTTACGATTTTCACGGCGATTACGATCATAAGAATCAACGATTTCACCTTTTTTAATATCTTTAGGTGCAAATTTAATCCCCATTGCTTCTAACTCAGCAATTTTATTTTCTTCATTTGGTTCATATAACGTCATCGCAATACCACTCAAACCGTTACGACCAGTACGTCCAACACGATGAATGAAGAATTCTAAATCATTTGGAATATCATCATTGATGACATGTGAAACACCCTCAATATCAATTCCACGCGCTGCCAAATCAGTTGCGACAACATATTGAAAATCTAAATTTTGAACTTCTTTCATGACACGTTTTCGTTCACGAGCTGGCACATCACCATGAATTTTAGCAACTTTTAAATTCTTACCACGTAAATACTCAACAATTTCATCAACACGTGTTTTTGTATTTGCAAAAATAAGTGCGATATATGGTTGTCCCATCGTAATTAATTGATAAATAACTTCATTACGATCATGACCCTTCGTTGGAATAATCCAGTTTTCAATCGTATCACTAATAACTGATTTAGCTGCAATTTCTTCAACTACTGGGTTCTTCATGTATTTCTTTAAAAATGGTTGTAATTTTTGTGGAATAGTTGCTGAAAACACCATCATTTGAAGATCAGAAGGTAATGCAGATGCAATTTGATCAGTTTCTTTCAAAAACCCTAAATCAAGTGTCATATCTGCTTCATCTACAACTAAAGTTGATGCATTATGAATATCTAAAGCGTTACTGCTCATTAAATCAGCAATACGTCCAGGTGTCCCAATGACAATTTGTGGTTGTCTTCTACTTAATTTATCGATTTGACGCTGTTTATCTGTCCCACCAACATAATTTTGAATATGAATAGGTTCGGGACTAAATTCTGCCAATTGCTTAGCAGCTTCATAAATTTGGTAAGCAAGTTCACGACTTGGTGTCGTAATAACTGCTTGAACCGTATTATTTGAAGGATCAAGTTGATTAAAGATTGGTAATAGGAAAGTATGTGTTTTACCACTACCCGTTTGTGATTGACCTACAACGCTTTTACCCTTTAAAACAACTGGTATTAAGCGTTGTTGAACTTCTGTTGGTACATTAAAATGAATTGCTTCAATCGCTTTTAAAAGATACGATTTCAATCCAAAATTTTTAAAATTTTCTGGCATTTTATTCTCCCGTATATGTCTTAGCTAAATCATCAAGTGATTTAACTATTTCTTCGTACTCTGCTTGGTCTTTAGCTCTTGCACCACTGGCCATGGGATGTCCACCACCATCATGCTCTTTTGCTAACTGATTGATTACAGGACCTTTTGATCGTAATCGAACGCGATAGCTACCATCCTTTTGCTGCACAAAAATTGCCCAACATTGAACTTCAATAATTTTACCTGGTAAAGGTACAATTTGAGATGAACCAGCATCGCCCAACTCTATTGAATCTAGATAGTCATGTGTCAATATGACATATGCTGCTTTATGTTCTGTAATAACTAAATTATCATATACATATCCTGATAACTTAGCGACACCTGCGGTAATATTGTCCATTTTTTGGTTTATTTTAGTAGTTGAAAAATGATAAGTCATTAATTCAGCAACCACTTGCATCGTATGTGCAGTTGTTGCTGAATACATGAATCGACCTGTATCGCCAACAATTCCGGCGTATAACATCCTAGCCGCATCATCAGTAACTACAAGTTCTCCACCAACGCCATCAACTAAATCCATAACTAATTCAGAACTACTTGATGCATTTGTTTTCACCCAAACTAAATCACCATAAACGTCTTCATTGGGATGATGATCCAATTTAATTAGGTAGGCACCACTTGTATATCGATCATCTTCAACTCTTGGACGATTAGCCGTATCAATCACGATGACGAGTGCATTATTATACGTCTCATCAGAAATTTCATCTTGGTCACTAATCCATACTAATCCAGCTGAGGGCGCACCAACTTGATAAACCTTTTTGTCAGGAAAACTAGCACGAATAATTGCTGCTAACCCCGATTGAGATCCAATTGCATCAGGGTCTGGACTTTGATGACGATGAATAATAATCGTATCAAATTGTTTAATTTTTTTTAAAATTTCTAACTCAATTTTCACTTAAATGACTCCTTCTTAGAACTCAAATGGAATATCAATCTCGGGAATAATCCCCACACCATCATTCAATAATTGAACAAATTCAACTGGATTTTGTTCAATTTTGGTAAACGTATTGTAATGAATTGGAACAACCTTTTTTGCCTGTACAAATTCAGCTGCAATTGCAGCATCTTCTAAACCCATTGTATAAGTATCACCAATCGGTAAAAATGCTAAATCAACAGGTTCCATATGATTAACTAACTTCATATCTGAAAATAAAGCCGTATCTCCTGCATGATACAAGACTTTCCCATCAATATGCAATTCAAACCCTGCAGCTACACCTAATGTTCTCGCTGTACCATCAATTACCAAGGCAGCAGTATGCCACGCGGGAATAAGTTTTACTGAACCGAAAGGTAATTTAAGCTGACCACCAAAATTTAAAGGCTCAACAATTAAACCCTCATCTTCAAAATAATTAGCTAGTTCATTGATTGTAACGACTTTAGCCCCTGATTTTTTTGCTAACTCAATTGTATCACCCACATGATCGTAGTGTGCATGCGTCACTAAAATATAATCTGGATTTAATTCGTCAATAGTCGTTTTAACTAACGGATTATCTTTAATGAATGGATCAATTAAGATCGTCAACTTATCGTCAGTAACAATTTGAATACTAGATTGTCCAAGCCATGTAATTTTCATGTTTAGTCTTCTTTCGTTTCCAAAGTTGCTCTTAAGTATAACGGTTATTGAGGCCAATTACAAAGGCTGTTTTGTGTCTTTTTTCCCAAATAATGGTAGTTTCATATTTTCAAAACCAATTGGTGCTAAATTTGTCATCGTTAATCCAAGTAACCTAATTCCCTTTTCTGCACCCAATATATCGTCAAAAATCTGTCGTCCATAAAAATAAATAGTTGCTGCATCATTACGAATAAATTCTTCCAATGTTAATCTTTTTGTTAGCGTCGTAAAATCCTGATAGCGAACTTTAATGACTAACGTTTTCCCATGTTTTTGTTGTTTACTCAACGTTTCTGAAACTAAATGTGCAATATACCTAAGTTGTGTTTCAACTTCATCCGTTGTCATCAATAACTTCCCGTATGTTCGCTCGCTACCAATCGATTTTCTCTCTCTTTGCCACTCGACTGGACGATCATCAACACCTCGTACTCGTTTATATAAGAAGTACCCTAATTTACCAAATTGTTGAATTAATTCAACTTCAGATTTTTCTAATAATTCTTTTCCAGTAAGGATACCTTGATTAATCATTTTTGGTTCTGTTTTTTTTCCAACGCCTCTAAATTTACCAATTGGCAATTCAGATAAAAAAGGAATGACATCTTCTGGCAGAATTAATGTCATTCCAGCTGGTTTATTGTAATCGGACGCTAGTTTTGCTAAAAATTTATTATAAGAAACACCCGTTGAACAGGTTAAATGTAATTTTTGATAGATTTCTCTTTGAATCATGTGCGCTGCTTGAATAGCACTTTTAATTTCTTTTTTATTCTGTGTAATATCAAGATAGGCTTCATCAAATGCAATTGGCTCAATCATTTCTGTATATTCATGAAATATTTCATGAAGCTGTCTTGAAACTTCTTTATATAGTGTGAAATCAGGCGATTTAAAAATAGCTTTAGGACAAATTTCATAAGCTTCTTGGGCTGCCATAGCAGAATGGATACCTAATTTTCTTGCCTCATAATTTGCTGTAGCAACAACACCACGACCACCATTTTTTCTAGGATCCTGGGCAATAACTAATGGTTGTCCAATAAATTCAGGATGTTCACGCTCTTCAATTGACGCATAAAAAGCATCCATATCGACATGGATAATTTTTCTTTTTAATAAATTATCGTCTATTGTAATACCATTTAATTCAGCCATTAGTCCCACATCCTTTTCATGCAATTTTACACGAACGCACGTTCCTTTTCAAATTAATTGCTCTTTATTGTCCATTAAGATATAAAAATACCTCATTATCGTTAAACTTATGTTTAACAATTATGAGGTACTTCATATTATTCACCTATAACAGAATTATCCTTATTTAATTTAAAAATTTTACCTTCTACATTAAGATTATCTTTAATAGACTTTTGTAATTGTAACATTGCCTCATCAATAATTTCATTCTGTTCTTTATTGACAGATTCCATTACCATAACAGCATTTTTTGTATCATCTGTTAACATTGTTCTTTTACCATCTCGCCAATTTAAGCATCTGCAAACTGCTCCATCATCATCATAATATAAAACTTCACCAAGCAGAGCTGGTTCATTTTTATCATCACCTAAAGGATAAAAAGCTTCTCCACCTTTAGCAACACCTAAATGAAGATCTCCTTTGATAGCATCTGTATCTTCACCACCAACAGGTACACCATACTCTAATGAAATACTATTGTACAGGTCAACAAGCGGATTTATTGAACCCACACCTTTACCCTGATCAACTCGTTTAAGTAAAGCTTCAATTGATGAACGAGCACCTTTTTTCTTCTTAAAATTTTGGTATGCTTCACGCCAATTAGCCACGACTAAATTGTCTTTGAATGATTCATTTGTTAAATATTTTTGAGCTTTATCCCCAGCTTGTTCAAGCATGTTATCATAAAAATCGGTTTGATTTTCTTTAGGATGATTATCTATATCTTTTAAAAGCATAATATTAATTTGTGCATCTGGAAAGATGTTCCAAAAATCTTCATCTATAATAATTTTATTCATCATTACTCTCCTTATAAATTTATACTTTTATAATCGCTTTCGTACTATAATACTTCTGATATTTTGTCTATTAAAATAATATTTCCCTAAATAATTAAAATTATCATGCAAGAGTTACTTCAATTAATACCGAAGGATTAACGTTTTTTACTTTTTAGGATCGTATATCCAGTAATTACCATCATCCGTTAATAATTTATCTGAAGCCGTTGGACCCATCGATCCACTTAAATAGTTAGGGAATAACGTTTTATCATCATTATCGTTATGCCATGTCTCTAAAATCACATCGGCTACATTCCATGCCTTAGCAACTTCATTCCAATGAGCAAAATTAATTGCATTTCCATCTAACGCATCCAAAATTAACTTTTCGTATGCTTCTGGTGTTTTAGCTTTTGTTTCAGGTGAATTAACATAATCTAAATTCGTTTTATTCGTGTTAAAGCCTTGCCCAATTTCTTTAGTATTAATCGTCAATCTAAATCGTTCATCAGGTTCAACTGTAATTGTTAATACATCTTTACCTAAATGTTCATGTTCAGCACTTGTTCCAAAAATATTTTTTTCAACATTTTTAAAAACAATATTGATTTCAGTATTTTTCTCGACAAGACGTTTACCACTGCGAACATAAACTGGCACACCAGCCCAACGATCATTGTCAATCATTAAACGACCAGCAATAAATGTTTCAATCATTGAATCAGGTGAAATCTGTTTTTCCTCACGATAAGCCTTTTCGGTTCCTGCCTCATTTGCACCATATTGTCCACGAACAAAGTTTTTATTAACTTCATCAGGTTTTAAGATACGGATTGCTTTTAAAGCCTTTAATTTTTCTTTACGAATTTCTGATGCAACAAATTCTTTTGGCATGTCCATTGTTAATAATGAAACAACTTGCATAATGTGATTTTGGAACATATCACGCATAGCGCCACTCGTTTCATAGTACCCGCCACGTTCTTCAACACCTAATGACTCACTCAACGTTAATTGAATATTATCTATATACTTATTATTCCACAATGTTTGCGTAATAATATTACCAAAACGAATTGCTGGAATATTTTGAATCATTTCCTTACCTAGGTAATGATCAATTCTAAATATTTGATCTTCATCAAAAGTATTTGTAATTTCATCATTTAACTTTTTAGCACTTTCAAAATTGCGTCCAAAAGGTTTTTCAATAATTAAACGGTTGAATCCATTTTTAGTTACTAACTTTTGTGACCCTAAATGAGTCGCAATCGTACCAAAAAATTGAGGTGACATTGCTAAGTAGAACATACGGTTACCTTCAATTTGGTATTTTTCATCAAGTTTATCTGCTAATTTTTTTAAAGTTATATAATGTGCAACATCAGTCACATCATGTGATTGATAATAAAAATGTGATACGAAATCAGCAATTTTATTAGCATCATCGCTAACATTAACTAAAGATTCAGTAACAACGTTTTGATAAAAATCATCTGTCCAAGGACGTCTTGCAGTCCCAATTACAGCAAAGTTGGCATCTAAAAATCCTTTTTCAAATAGTTTGAAAAGAGATGGATACAATTTTCGCTTTGCTAAATCTCCGGTTCCACCAAAGATAATAAATAAGGCCTTTTGTTGAGTTTCCATTATTCCACACCACTCTCATTTTTGAGGTTTCAGTCCTCTTTATTAGTAAAATCAATAGTATAAGTTTACATTTTATTAGTAAAATAAACAAGAAAGTTGGTCTTAAACTAGACAATAAAAAAAGTATTAACTCTGATTAGCACAAAGTTAATACTTGAAAATAATTATTTTTCGTCAGAAGAGAATTTATCTTCTTCAGTTTTTGTTTCAATAACTGCATCAGTAGTTGTTTCTTCCTTAACTGCAGCTGCAGGTTCTACTTTAACTGCGGCAGGAAGGACACGTGCGATTGCTGAGCGTTCAAATGTTAAGAAAATACCGTCACAATCAAGTGTAACAGTTTTTGCCTCTTCATCAAAACTATCAATAACGCCGTGTAAACGACCAATAGTTACTACTGCATCCCCAGGTTTTAATTGGTTCATCATATCTTGTTGTTTTTGTTGTTGTTTTTTTTGTGGACGAATCATCATGAAATACATCAAGACGAATAAAGCCACAATCATTAAAATACTACTATATTGCATTAATAAGTCACCTCTATTTCTTTTTTCTTACTACACAAGGGTATCAAACTTATTGACTGAACACCACAGTTATTCAAAAAAATTTAAAAATTCTTAGGATTTTTATCATAAAATCCATATTGTTCAAAAAATGCTTCACGAAATTCTAATAAGTTGTCATCCATAATAGCTTGACGAACATCAGCCATTAAATGTGTTAAAAAATACAAATTATGATAACTAGTTAAACGAATACCAAATGTTTCATCTGCTTTAATCAGATGACGTAAATAAGCACGCGTATAATTCTTACATGTATAACAATCACAGTTTTCATCTAATGGTCTAAAGTCTCGTTCATATTTCGCATTTTTTACAACAACACGGCCCATTGAAGTCATTGTTGTCCCATTTCTAGCAATACGTGTTGGTAACACGCAATCAAACATATCAATTCCACGTAACACCCCATCAATCAAGGCGTCAGCTGAACCAACACCCATTAGATACCGTGGCTTGTCTTCTGGTAACAATGGCGTTGTGAAATCTAAAACGCGGTTCATTTCAGCTTTTGATTCCCCTACCGATAACCCACCTATTGAATAACCAGGAAAGTCCATTGAAACTAAATCACGCGCACTTCGTTCTCTCAAATTTCGATGACCGCCACCTTGAACAATTCCAAATAAAGCCTGTTCTTTCGGATTCAAATGAGCTTCAAGTCCTCTTTCAGCCCAGCGGCTTGTCCGATCAACTGATTTGCTAATATAGTCATAACTTTCAGAAAATGGTGGACATTCATCAAAACTCATCATAATATCCGCACCTAAAGCATTTTCTATGTGGATCGCTTTTTCTGGTGATAAGAATAATTTTTCTCCATTTAGATGACTTCTAAATTTGACGCCTTCCTCAGTAATATCACGCATCTTTGCTAATGAAAATACTTGAAAGCCACCCGAATCAGTCAAAATACCTTTATCCCAATTCATAAATTTATGTAACCCACCAGCTTCTTGTACGACATCTTCACCGGGGCGTAACCATAAATGATAGGTGTTTGATAAGATAATATTAGCACCAAGTTCGTCTAATTCTTCAGGTGCCATTGATTTAACAGATGCTAGTGTACCTACGGGCATAAACATTGGCGTTGGGAAAGTTCCGTGAGGTGTAATAATTTCACCAAGTCTGGCACCTGTCCGTTTGTCTTTTTTGATTAACCGATACTTAATTGCGGGCTCTACCATTATTAATTCTCCATCCTATTTAATATACATTGCATCGCCGAAGCTAAAGAATCGATATTTAGAATCAACTGCATGTTTATATGCGTTTAAAATATTTTCTCTTCCTGTAAATGCTGCAACCAACATTACTAATGTTGATTTTGGTAAATGAAAATTAGTTATAAATCCTTCAACAACCTTAAATTCATATCCTGGTTTAATGAAAATTTCCGTCCAACCACTGTCAGCTTGAATAGCGCCCTTAAATTTTGAGCCAATTGTTTCAAGTGTCCGAATTGTAGTTGTTCCTGTCGCAATAATTTTACCACCTGATTTACGAACATCATTTAATTGTTGAGCTGCATCCTCAGTTAAACGATAAAATTCACTATGCATTTTATGGTCTGCAATATTCGTTTCACTAACAGGTCTAAATGTCCCTAATCCAACATGTAGCGTTAAATAAACAAGATGAACACCTTTAGCTTCAATCTTTTCTAATAATTCATTTGTAAAATGTAAACCAGCTGTAGGTGCTGCTGCCGATCCAACTTCCTTTGAATAAACCGTTTGGTACATTTCTTGATCTTCAAGCGTTTCTTTAATATAAGGAGGTAGCGGCATTTCGCCAAGTTCATTCAGAATTTCCATAAATATACCCTCATATTCAAAACGAATCATGCGGCCACCATGTTCTAGCTCTTCAATGATCGTTGCCGTTAAGCGGCCATCACCAAAACTAATCACAGAACCAACCTTCATTTTTTTAGCAGGTTTTACTAATGTTTCCCAGTTATCACCATCAGTATTGTTCAATAGCAACACTTCGATGTGGCCACCAGTATCAGGTCTAATTCCATGAATTCTAGCAGGCATCACCCGCGAATCGTTCATTACAAGAGCGTCCCCAGCATTTAATTGGTCAATTACATTATAGAAATAATCATCCTTGATTTTACCTGTCTCATGATCCAAGATTAACATCCGAGATGCATCACGTTCTTCTAAGGGTGTTTGCGCAATTAATTCTTGAGGCAATTCATAATCGAAATCTTCAGTACTTAGTTGTTTAGTCAAAATATCGTCATCCTTCTCTATTTATTCTCGTTAAAGTCATAAGGTCGATTCAAATGTTCATAAGCTTCCATTGTTGCAACTCGCCCTCTTGGTGTGCGTTTTATAAAGCCAATTTGCATTAAATAAGGTTCAACCATTTCAGCAATGGTCTCTGTTTCTTCCCCTATATTGGCTGCTAACGTACTCAAACCAACTGGACCACCTTGATAGAAATCAATCATAGTCTCTAAAAGTTTGCGATCTGTCTCATCTAATCCACGGTTATCCACGGCAAGTAGATTTAACGCATGATCAGCCGTTGCTTGGTTAATTTCACTTTGGTCAGAAACTTCTGCAAAATCACGAACTCTTTTTAATAGGCGATTCGCAATTCGTGGTGTTCCACGTGAGCGTCGAGCTAACTCATGAGCGCCACTTTCTTCAATTTTTGTATTGAAAATATCTGCTGATCGAATGACAATTTCTTGCAAATCAGATTGATTATAATAGGCCATATGTTCAACAATCCCAAATCGATCTCGTAACGGTGCTGATAGAAGGCCCGCCCGTGTTGTTGCACCAATCAATGTGAATGGAGGTAGTGGAAAATGAACGGGATGTGCTGTTGGGCCTTGGCCAACAACAATATCTACAAAAAAATCTTCCATAGCTGAATACAACATTTCTTCAACCATCTTGGGTAAACGATGAATTTCATCAATAAATAAGACATCCCCAGGTTGTAATTCATTTAAAAGTGCCACAAGATCTCCAGATTTTTCAATTGCTGGTCCACTAGTTGTTTTAATTTGCACTTGCATTTCATTTGCAATAACCATTGCAAGTGTTGTTTTACCTAACCCAGGTGGCCCATACAACAATACATGATCAAGTGCCTCTTCACGTTGTCTAGCAGCTTGGATATACACACTTAATTCATTTTTAACCTTATCTTGACCAATGTATTGTGATAAAAATTGGGGACGAAGTGACTTTTCAATGGATTCTTCCTGATTATCTTCCGGTTCATTCGAAATAATCCGTTGTTCTGTCATTTTATCAACCTCCTTTTATTTTTTCATTAATAATTTTAAGCCTTCTCGTAGATAAGCATCCGTTGAGTCTGCTTCGAATGATTCTAGATTCTTACTAATAGCCTTAATCTCACGTTGAGAATATCCTAAAGCAGATAAAGCTTCAAGACTTTCTTTCATAAATGGTGATGCTTGTGCCGGAATGAAATCAAGCGATTGTTGTCCTGGCATTGTGGTTGCTTGACCTTCAATATCATCTAATTTACCTTTTAAATCAAGCACGATTTGTTGTGCTGTTTTTTTACCAACACCTGGAAATTTAATTAAATAACTAACATCTTCTGTATTAATCGCATTAACTAAACCACGATGATCATCATTGGCTAAAATAGCAAGCGCACTCTTAGGACCGATTCCTGAAACATTCAATAATTTTTCAAATAATTTTTTTTCATCTAAATCGTAAAAACCAAATAACGTCATATCATTTTCACGAATAGCCTGATAAACAAAAATTTTAACAACTTTTTTTGAATCTTCTTGGTACCTAAATGGGTTAGCAACAAAAATTTGATAGCCTATTCCATTAACTTCTAAAACAAGATAAAAAGGTGTTACAGCCGTTATTTGGCCCATAAAATACTCATACATATTATTTTCCCACTTTTCCTAATCTACATGAATCTGCTTTTAATAGTGTACCATAGACCACTTATTTATACAGTTATCGCTTTTCTTACAAAAAAATCAATTATCACCAAATATTTGGCAACAATTGATTCTTAGCCTAACCTTCGTGACCGGTTTGATGTGAATCTTGAATTCGTTTAAAGAAATGTTCCATGTCTTGATTAGAAAAATGAACTAAAACTGGTCGTCCATGTGGACAATTAAATGGATTTTCAACATTTTTTAGCTCACTTATCAATGCCTTAGCTTGTCGATCATCAAGGTGGTGATTTGCTTTGATTGCCCTCTTGCAACTCATCATAATCGCCGCTTTTTCTCTAAATTCAGCAATCACTATTTTCCCATCTGTGAGTAAGTAATCAATCATTTCTCGAATCGTACTTTCTTCTTGCCCTTCTTTAAACCAGGTTGGATGCTGTCTAATAATGAAACTATTTTGTCCAAATGGTTCAAGGATGAGTCCGATTTTTTCCAATATATCGGTATGTTCAGTAATAATTATAGCTTCACTTACTGTATATTCTAGAACAATCGGTACCAATAGATTTTGCAAGTCACTAGAAACGTCACCAATTTGCTTACGATAAAACTCATAATTAATACGTTCTTGTGCAGCATGTTGGTCTAATATATATAACCCGTCTTCCGATTCTGTAAATAAATAGGTTCCATGCATTTGGCCAATATATTTTAAATCAGGAAACCTTTGTTCACTCTTTTTCGTGGTAGCTATTTCTTCATCATTCTCTTTCTGTACATCGCCTGTTTCATCCGGCGTAACAATAGAAAATGGTGCCACATTAATTTCATTAGCATATTGTGTCTCAAATGTGCTAACTCGTTTCGAATCCAATTGTTCAGCAACTTGAATTGAGATTGGTTCAATATTCCTTGATAAATGATTTAAATTTTCGCCAATTGTAATCTTAGGTTCACCACTTGTTACTGCATCCGTTTGTACTGATGAGAATTTAGGCTTAGCTTGATATTTACTTGAGGCTTCATTCAAATCAAATTGTAATTGATCCGTATCTATTTTTTCACGTTTCTTAGAACTTAAATTCTCTAATGCTTCCGGAATTAAATTTTCTTCAGCAATACGTTCATAGATAATCTTTTTTATAAGTTCAGTTAATTCTGGTTCTTTACTCAATCTTACTTCCTGCTTAGTTGGATGAACATTCACATCAACTAGCATGGGATCTAATTGAATATTCAAAATTGTAATCGGATAGCGTCCAACCATTAATTTTGATCCATATCCTTTAATGATTGCTTTATTTAAATTAACATTTTTAACGTAACGTCCATTAATTAAAATAGATATAAACTGTCGGCCAGCACGCGTTAATTCTGGCAGTGATGTATAACCGCTAATCTTAAAATCTAAATCATGACCCTTAAATTCAAGCATTTGGCGTGCACTTTTGACCCCATAGATAGCTGAAATAGTTTGTTTCAGTTGGCCGTTTCCAGTTGTTTTCAAGACTTCTTTACCATCATGTGTTAAAGAAAATGAAATATTTGTATGGCTCATTGCTAATCGGTTCATCATGTCGCTAATAATTGACATTTCAGTTTGCAAAGACTTTACATATTTTAAACGTGCAGGCGTATTGTAAAATAAGTCAGAGACTGTTATTTCTGTTCCTTTACGACTAGCAGATGATTTTTCATCTACTATCTCACCACCGTTAACAGCAATAACAGCCCCAGGTTGCCCTTCAATAGCTGTATTCAAAGTCACTTTAGCAACTGATGCAATACTTGGTAAAGCTTCGCCACGAAATCCTAGCGTACTGATTTTAAATAAATCTTCTCTTGAAGTAATCTTACTTGTGGCATGACGTTTAAAAGCATTCTGCAGTTGGGATGCCTCAATGCCATCTCCATTATCAATGACTTGAATTAATTTAAGCCCAGCTTCCTCAACGACTACATCAACTTGTGTGCCATGCGCATCAATCGCATTTTCAACTAATTCTTTTACAACAGATGCAGGTCTTTCAACTACTTCACCAGCAGCTATTTGATCCGCTAAAATTGTGGGCAGTTCAATTATTTTTGTCATTCATTCACCTTCAGTTCTATCCGTTCAATTTTTCTTGCCAGTCATATAAGACGTTCATAATATCTCTTGGCGTCATGTTCATCAAGTTAAGTGCTTTAAGTTCATCCACAACTGCTAACTGGTCCTTTGACAAGTTTTCGTTAACAAATAAAGATAACTGCGTATCATCTTCATTGATGGTTGTTGGTAATTCTTTTTTACTATCTGATTGTTTATTTTTTAGCTCTAAATCATCTAAAATTAATGTTGCACGGCTTAACAATTCTGCTGGCATTCCCGCCAATTTAGCAACATGAATCCCATAAGATTTATCTGCAGGTCCTTCTTGAATTTTATGTAAGAAAATTAATTCACCATTTTCTTCAATAGCACCTACATGGACATTTTTTAAAGAACTAACGGTTTCTTCAAGTATCGTTAATTCGTGATAATGTGTCGAAAAAAGTGTTTTGGCATGTACATGTTTATCCACATACTCGATAATCGCTTGTGCGAGTGCCATACCATCATAAGTTGCCGTTCCCCTACCAAGTTCATCAAATAAGATTAAACTATTCTCAGTCGCATTTTCTAAGGCTTGATTAGCTTCTTTCATTTCAACCATAAACGTACTTTGACCTGAAATTAAATCATCTGCTGCACCAATCCGAGTAAATATTTGGTCAAATATTGGCATTTTAGCCGCCTCTGCAGGTACGAAACAACCGATTTGAGCCATCACAACCGTTAATGCTAATTGACGCATATACGTACTTTTACCTGACATATTAGGTCCTGTAATCAATAAAATATCAAGTGTTTCAGGCATTCTAACATCATTTGGTATATAGCTTTGTTTTCCCATCACTTTTTCAACTACAGGATGCCAACCAGCTGTGATATCCAATTGATGACCTTCTTTTAATAATTGTGGTTTTACAAAATGTGAGTCTTCACTAACAACCGCGAAACTTTGTAAGACGTCTAACGTGGCAATTCCTTGAGCTAATATCTGTAATCGTTCAATTGATTTTTTAACAATATCTCTAATTTCGACAAACAATTTATATTCTAAATCCATCGCTTTACTCTCAGCACCTAAAATAATACTTTCACGTTCTTTCAGTTCAGGTGTGATATAACGTTCAGCATTAGTCAACGTCTGTTTTCGTTCATAACGGTCTTTTGGAACATTAATAATATTAGATTTTGTCACTTCGATAAAATAACCAAAAACACGGTTAAATCCAATTTTAAGATTTTTAATCCCCGTTAGATTTCTTTCTTTGGCTTCCATTTCAGCTAACCATTGTTTACCATTTTTCATTGCATCTTGATAAATATCTAATTTATCATTATACCCCGGTTTAAATAGGTGACCATCAGTCACTGATAAAGGTGGTTCATCAACAATGGCACGTTCTATTAAATTAGAAATATCATCGACTGGATCTAATTTATTGATAACATCAGAAAAAGTACCATCGTCAATTTCGTCTAAAACATATTTAATTTTAGGAACTTGTTTAAGCGATAATTTAAGTTGAACTAAATCTCGCCCATTTACGCTACCAAAAGCGACACGTCCTGCCAATCTTTCTAAATCATAAACTTTAACTAACTCTTCTTGTAACGTACTTCTTTCAAAATAATGGTTAATCAATAAATCAACCTTATTTTGACGGTCTAAAATTTCAGCATAGTTAATAAGCGGTCTATCAATCCACTGTTTAAGTAAACGACCACCCATAGCTGTTTTTGTGTCATCTAATAACCACAATAAAGTACCTTGCTTCTTGCCCGTTCGAATATTTTGCATTAATTCTAAATTATATTTTGAATAATGATCCATTTTCAAGAAAAAATCAGGCTCATAATGAACTGCTTTTTGTAAATGATCTAAACTTCGTTTTTGCGTAACTGAAAGATACGTTAACAAGTCAGTTACAACCGAGATTTCTAGTGAATCTGTTAAATCTTGAATCGCATAACTTGATTCAGCATGATTTTCAACAATTTCTTGTTTAGAAAGCATAATATTTAATTTTTCTAATGTTTCGATTGTTTCATCAGACAAACTATCATTAATCACAATTTCTTTAGTTCTCAAACTCATTATTTCATTAATTAAATTATCTAAATTATCTAAGCGACTCGTTTTTAATTCACCTGTTGATAAATCAACATAAGCAAATCCAAAACTATTGTTGTCTTCTATAATAGCTGTTAAATAATTATTTTCTTTAGACTCCTTCGCACCGTTATCCATCGTTGTTCCTGGTGTTACTAGCTGAATAACTTCACGTTTAACCATACCTTGAGCTAATTTAGGATCTTCAACTTGTTCACATATTGCGACTTTGTATCCTTTTTCAACTAAAATATCGATATAATTTTGAGCAGCATGATGCGGTACGCCACACATTGGAATAGGATCATCAGCTTTTTTATTACGTGTTGTTAACGTTAATTCGAGTAATTGCGACCCTTTAACAGCATCATCATAAAATAGTTCATAAAAATCACCAAGACGATAAAACAAAAAAGCATCAGGATACTGTGCTTTAATGTCAAAATATTGTATCATCATTGGCGTTAGTTTTGTTTTTTGCGGCATAGTCGAGATGCCCTCCTATCTCTAAATTAATCCATAAAAGGATGGTCATCATTAATTAATACAGGGAATATCTTTTTAGCATGTCCCGTTTTGTCATCAATATCTATCACACAAGCAGATAACGTTTTACGACCTGTTTCATCCACTTCAAATCGTGTTGGCATTTGCGATAAAAAGCGACCAATTACATTTTCACGTTTCATTCCTAAGATACCATCGTATGGTCCTGTCATACCAACATCTGACATAAAGGCAGTTCCTTTAGGTAAAATACGCGCATCATTAGTAGGCACATGTGTATGCGTACCTACTACCGCAGATACTTGACCATCTAAGAACCATGCTATAGCTTCTTTTTCACTCGTTGTTTCAGCATGAAAATCAATAAAAATGAAATCAGTCTCTTTTTTGACTTCTTCTAAAATATCTTGAACAACTGCAAACGGATCATCTGAAGGAGACATAAAAACACGTCCTTGCAAATCAATCACAGCTAATTTTTGCTGATTAATATTAATAATTGTATGTCCAATCCCAGGTACTTGGTTTGCTGAGAAGTTAGCTGGTCTAATTAATTTTTTTGCACCACCAATAAAATCTTGAATATCTCTATTATCCCAAGTATGGTTACCCATGGTTACAACATCAGCACCTGTTTGAAGGAATGCTTTATAGACAGATTCATTAATACCTCTACCCTTCGTTGCATTTTCACCATTTACAATGGTAGCCTGTGGATGAAATTTTCTTTTTAATTTTGGTAAATACTCTTTAATCATTTGTTGACCTGAATCGCCAACGACATCTCCGACAAATAATAAACGCATGGTTGTCCTCTTTTCTTATATATAAAACTAGTTTAACATTTTTTCTTTTTAATAGACAAAAAATGATGATTTAAGAAATTAATCTTAAATCATCATTTTTTTATTTAGCATACTCAATTGCTCTTGTTTCTCGAACGACAGTCACTTTAATATGTCCTGGGTATTCGAGTTCATCTTCAATTCTGTTTTTAATATCTCGAGCTAAGACAGTTGCTTGAATATCATTAACTTCATTTGGCGTGACAATAACACGTACTTCACGACCAGCTTGAATTGCATAACTTTTCTGTACACCTTTAAATTCATGTGTAATATCTTCAAGTTTTTCAAGTCTATGAATATAATTTTCTAACGATTCACTTCGTGCGCCTGGTCTTGCAGCTGAAACAGCATCTGCCGCTGCAACAAGAATAGCAATAGTATATTTAGCTTCAACATCACCATGATGTGAAGCTATAGTGTTGATGACAACATCATTTTCTTTATACTTCTTAGCTAATTCAAGGCCAATTTCCACATGTGAACCATCAACTTCATGATCAACTGCTTTACCAATATCATGTAACAATCCTGCGCGTTTTGCTAATGTAACATCTTCACCCAATTCAGCGGCTAACACACCTGCTATTTTGGCAACTTCAATAGAATGGCTTAACACATTCTGACCATAACTTGTACGATAATTTAATCGACCAATTGTTTTAATTAAATCAGGATGAATTGTATGAAGTCCGAGATCAAAGGTTGTTTGTTCACCTAATTCACGAATTTTTTCATCCATTTCTTTACGTGATTTTTCAACCATTTCTTCGATTCGTGCCGGATGAATCCGACCATCTTGAATTAATTTTTCAAGAGTCATTTTGGCAATTTCACGACGAATTGGATCAAACCCACTTAAAACGACTGCTTCTGGCGTATCATCGATAATTAAATCAATCCCTGTTAAGGTCTCTAATGTTCGAATGTTACGTCCTTCGCGGCCAATAATACGGCCTTTCATTTCATCATTTGGCAAGGTAACTAATGAAACAGTTGTTTCAGATACCATGTCAGCTGCACTTCTTTGAATAGCTTGAGCAACTAAATCTTTAGCATTACGATCAGCTTCTGATTTAGCTTGCTTATCACTTTCCTTAATCATAACAGCTCGTTCATGACTTAATGATTCTTTCGTATCGTCCATAATAATAGTCTGTGCTTGTGTTTGTGTTAGAGAAGCAACTCTTTCAAGTTCTTCTTGTTGTTCCTGAATCAGTGAAGTAGCTTCTTGTTGTTTTGTGTCAACAAGTTTTTGGTCAGACGTTACTTTTTTCTCTTTGTTCTCAAGCGTTTGTTCTCGTTTATCTAGTGCGCCATCTTTACGATCTAAAGTTTCTTCACGTTGAATTACTCGATTTTCTTGCTTTTGAATTTCTGAACGTCGTTCCTTTAACTCATTGTCTATTTTATCACGATAACTTTGACTTTCTTCTTTAGCCTCTAAAACAGCCTCTTTTTTCTGAGTCTCAGCATCTTTCTTTGCACTTTTTAAAATACCTTCAGCCGTATGCGTTGCGACATCAAGTGTTTTTTCGAAATTTGACTTTCTATATGCAATTCCAATAAAAATTCCAACAACTAAAGCAATAATAGCGATGATAGCGAGGATTAATACGGTTGTTATAGATCCCATAAAAGTCCACCTCCGCATCATCAAATAATGATTAATTTAACTAATCATAAATTTTTAGATGTTTTTTATTTTGTTCATATACACTTTAGTATTTTACGGTTAATTGCCCCCCGCTGTCAACAACAATCCATTGCCAAATTTAATTATTTACTCATTAATTTCATCAAATATCCATTTAAGTCCACTTAGAACACTTCTTTGTCTAATTGTTTCTCTATTTCCAGCAAAATGAAATTGTTTTGCAATAACGGGACTATTTTTAATTGCTAATCCAATCCAAACCGTTCCAGCTTTCTGATTTTCAAGCTCATCTGGACCTGCAACACCAGTAAATGAAATAGCAATATTTGTTTTCATTTTATTTTGTGTTTGTTGGGCCATTTGTTTAGCGGTTTCTTCACTAACAACACCATATTTTTTAATATCTTCAGTCGAAATACCTAAAATATCAGATTTGGCTGTATTAGCATATGTTATAAATCCACCATCATAAATTTTTGAGACACCTGGTATTTCTGCTAATGTACTTTGAAATAATCCAGCTGTTAAACTTTCGGCTGCAGAAATAGATAAGTTTTTTTCAATTAATTTAGTTACAACAATATTTTGTAACGAATTGTCATCCCCATAGCCATAGAAATAATCACCAACTTTGGAAAGTACATAAATCTCCATTTCGTTAATTAATTCTACAGCTGATTTTTTGTCTGTAGGACTTGCCGTAATTCGCAAAGTGACCTCATTTGTCTTGGCGTATGGTGCAATAGTAGGATTAGTTTGTGAATCAATTATCTCTTTTAATTCAGTCACCAATTTAGATTCACCAATGCCATAAAAACGTAAAACTTTTGATTCAAGATGACTATTTAAGTTATATTCTTCTTTTAATAGCTGTTCAACTTCCTTATTAAACATTGTTTTCAATTCCTTAGGTGGTCCAGGTAATAATAAGAAATCACACGAATCACCTTTGTAAAAATCACCAACAGCCATTCCAGCATGATTTTTAATTGGTTTTGATCCTTCTATATACAAAGCTTGTAATTTGTTGTTTTCAGTCATTTGACGACCCGTTTGTGTAAAATGATCTTCTATTTTTAACATGGCGTCCTTATTTTCAACTAACTTCTCATTTAAAAATTTGGCGACCATCTGCTTCGTTAAATCGTCTTCTGTTGGTCCTAAGCCACCAGAAAGGATAACCAAATCATTTCGTTTTGAAGCCAGTTCAATTGCCTCTAACATTCGTTCTTCATTATCCCCTACAACTGTCTGATAAAATACATTTACACCTAAATCAGCTAATTTTTCAGCTAAGAAAGCACTGTTCGTATTTACAATTTGTCCTAATAATATTTCTGTACCAACCGCAATTATTTCTGCATGCATGATGTTGCCTCCTAATTTAATTAAAAAAGACTAAAACGGTTAAATGTTTTAGTCTAAATATTTTTATTTTTCAAATGAATCTGAGAAAATAGCTCTATTTTGAACAAAGTAATCAATACCTGAATAAACAGTAAAGAATAAACAAATATAAAGAAAAATGGCAGCCATAGGTACATTAATTGCTGCAAATAACACATTATTTAAAAACAATAAAATAATAGCTATCATTTGGGTTGTTGTCTTAATTTTGCCTGGCATAGCTGCAGCCATAACTTCCCCATCATTTTCAACAATAATCAATCGTAATCCTGTTACCGCAAGTTCGCGACAAACAATAATTGCAGCTACCCATGCAGGTACTTGGTTAAATGAAACAAGGATAACAAATGCAGTCATTACAAGCATTTTATCTGCCAATGGGTCTGCAAATTTGCCAAAATTAGAAACTAAATGTTGGCGACGTGCAATTTGACCATCTAAAAAATCTGTTAATGAGGCAGCTGCAAAAATAATTGCACCAATTAGATGTGTCACCTGAATCTGTGTACCAACCCAAGTAACCATTCCCCAATCAATTGGTAATAACAATACAAGCATGAAGATTGGAATTAAAATAATCCGCACAACCGTTAATTTATTTGGTAAATTCATAATGATCCCCTTTTTCAAAAATTGCCAACAACATAGTATCCGTTGTTGACAATTCTGGCTTATTTAATATTTACAGTAACTGTTCTAACTTGTAGAGTTGCATTTGTTTTCATAAAATTAAATTTTTTACCGTTAATCGTGATACTCATAGCTGGTGCATTACCAAAGCTAAAGACAAATGACTTTGTACCGGCTGGGATTGTAACAGTATCCGTTGCATCTGAGACAAGTGTTGCTTGCCATAGTTGTGTGCCATCAGCCGTAATTGAGCTCCAAGCAGCACTACCAGAAGCTACTAATTTAACTTTAGAAGTTGTTGGTGCATTTTCCATTGTGTAAACAGTGTTTGTTCCCGCATCTGAAACATATGTTAATTTTTGCGTTTTCTTATCAGATGAAGAACTAGCCTTTACTGATTCAGAACTAGAAGTTTTAGTTTTTGAGTCAGTTGAAACAGATACTTTAGAACTTGAACTTTCAATTTGAGTATCTGTATCTTTACTATTCAATGTCACACCATAAATTGTACCCAAAATCCCTAAGACAATCACAACAATAATAATTGTTGGCAAGTACGACATAAACTTATCAAAATTACCGTCTTTTGGTAGTTTAGCAGACTTTTCAGAACGTGATACTTGTTCCTTTGCAACGACTGTTTCTTGTGTATCTGGAAGTGTTTCATTGAATTCTTTTAATAATTTATCCCCATCCAAATCAACCGTCTCTGCATATTGTTTAACAAATGCTCGAACGTAAAAATCTCCTGGTAAATCAGAAAATTTTTCATCTTCAATTGCAATCAAATAACGTTTTTGAATTTTCGTCATTTGTTGTAAATCATCTAACGTATATCCTTTATTTATTCTCGCTTCTTGTAATGTTTTTCCAATTTCACTCATGTCTAATTCTCCACTTAGTTTAATAGTTAATCTTCTAACAATCAGTATAACATAATCGTCATGTCCAATTTGTTAAAATTTTATTATTTTATTTCAACCATCCGCCTGAAACATAAATCGTTTGACCGGTGAGGTACCCTGCCTCTTTGGCTAATAATTGTTTTACCCAAAATCCAATTTCTTCGGGATGTGCGAAACGTCCCATTGGAATTTCACTTGAGATATCTTTCTTTGCATCTTTCGAAAATTGTTGATTCATTTTTGTATCAACTGCGCCTGGTGCCACCACGTTAACCGTAATACCTAACGAGGCAACTTCTTTACTATAAGCATTGGCAAAGGACGATAACGCACCTTTTACAGTACTGTACAGTACTTCCATTGGGCTACCAACGCCTCCATAAATTGACCCAATAAATATAATTCGGCCAAAATGATTTTGGGCTAACTTTGGTTCCAATTTCTGAATTAATGCCAATGGTGTTTGAACTTGCATCTTCATCATTTTATCTAAATCAGACATTGGGGCTTCATTGAATAAATGGTAAGAAGTTGTTCCTTCAGCAAATATTACAGCATCTACGGCAAATAGTTGGGATATCACTGGATCAACATTAGTCGCTGTCATATCAAATTGTAACGGCAAAAAATCTTGTTTTGGATATTTTCCCCTCAACTCTTGTGTTAATCCCATAATTGCTTCATCATTTTGATAATAATGCATTGTTAGCGACCAACCAATATCTGCCAATTGTCTTGCAATCATTTGACCAATATCACCAGACGCTCCAAAGATAACTGCCCAACTCATTTAATCATCCTCTTTAGCCATAATTTGGTAGACACTAATTGCTTCAGAACGAATAAAATCTTTAGCTCCTTGGCGAACTTGATCTAATGTCATATTTTCAATAATTGGTGCCCTATCAAAAACAGTGGCATCATCAAACAAATCACCATCATACTGATTTGCAATGCTCTCAAGTGAGTTCATCGATTGAATGGATTGACCTAACATTTCACGTTTAGCCAATTCAAACTGGGCCTCAGCCCCTGAAAGGTACTCTGACGCATTCTCTAAAATATGAATAATGGCATCCGATAACTTTTGAGGGTCATCAGTATCACCACTAATACTTGCAAAATGGAAGCCACGTTCAATTTCAAATTCATAGCCAAAGGAATCATCTAACGTCCCTTCATCATATAATTTCATATATTGAGGGGCCGTGTCACCAAACAAAAGATAAAGAAGCATATGGATTGTCTCTTTGTATTTCAAGCCGTTACGGCCTTCTGGAACATTATCTAATCCTTTTATACCAACAATTGTTTTAGCACGTTGAATGGCCATCTCAGTTGCACGATATGGCATGATGTCTGAACCGTCTACTTGAGTTTCTGGAATTAATCGTTTAATTGTTTCTGCTGCTTCTGGAAACTTTTTATGATTTTGATTATTTTTAATTAAATCTAAAGTTTCTTCTGGATCAACATTTCCTACAATAAATAAATTCATATTACTTGGATGATAAAATGTTTCATAGCACTTATATAAATCATCTGCCGTAATTTTATCGATTGATTCAATTGTTCCAGCGATATCACTGCTAACCGGGTGATTTGGGTAAAGGTTACCTAAAATACCAAAGTATAAACGCCAATTAGGATCGTCGTCATACATTTGAATTTCCTGTCCAATAATTCCCTTTTCTTTTTCAACTGTTTCAGGTGTAAAATACGGATCTTGCACAAAATCTAGTAATGTTTCAATGTTTTCAGGAACATGATTAGAGCTTGAAAATAAGTAGCTCGTTCGTGTAAAGCTTGTGAAAGCATTTGCACTAGCACCATATTCTCCAAATAAATCAAACGCATCATGATCTGCTTTTTCAAACATTTTATGTTCTAAAAAATGGGCGATACCATCCGGTACATGAACAACATCTTCTTCACCAATTGGTACAAATACACTATCAACTGAGCCATAATTTGTTGTGAATATACCATAAGTTTTATGAAAACCTTTACGAGGTAATATATTTACTTTCAAGCCATTTTCCAAAGTTTCTGTATATAATATTTCGTCAAACTGCGGGTATTCTAATGTTTTCATTAATTAATTTCCCCATTCAAAAAGAAGATTGCTTGTAATTTAACATTACGAGCGATAGCTTGAACGGCAGCTTTATCCACGCTATTAATGCCGTCTATCCACTCTGTTGCACTAACTTCTGTGCTTGTTAATTGATCAATCATCGATTGATTAATTAACGCCATTTGTGAGTCAAGACTACTTTGATATTGGTTAATCATTGTCATTTTTGTTTTATTTAATAGTTCATCACTAATGTCACCTGCGATAATATCATCTAATTGTTGTTGAACAATTTCGATAACTTTATCTTTATTTTGTGGTTCAATGCCTGTTTGTACAGTTAAAATACCTCTAAATGTATCTAACGAGCTACTTGCATAATAAGCCAAACTAGCTTTCTCACGAACATTTACAAATAACTTAGCTAGTGGTGAACCGCCAAAAACGCCATTGAAAATAAGACCCGCATAGTACCCATTTTCTCTGTAATAAACTGGTAACTGATATGCCAGATTTAATTTACCCTGAGTCACTGCTTGCGTTTCTGTTTTAGTCACAACTTCTTTAATAGCTTGATCATAGAATATAGGTATCATTTTAAAATCTCGAGGTTTAAAAGGCAACGTTTTAACAATAGTTTCAGTTTCTGATTCATCTAATTCACCAAGGACGAAAATGTCTACTCGATTAGTTGTAAGCATTTGTTTGTAGTAATCAAATAAGCTAGTTGCAGTTATCTTTTCAATATCTTCTACAGTCCCATAGCTAGGAATAGCTTGATCGTTTTGAAAGTAAAGTTTCTGTAATTCTAATCCTGCGTACGATTGTTTATCATCACTAATACTTCTGATAGACATCATCAAATTTTCCTTTTGGCGTTTAAATGTTTCTTCGTCAAAATGGCCATCAGTCACATTCGGATTGAAAATAATTTCTTTGATAAAAGCAAATATTTTTTTTAAACTTTCTGTTTTATGTTCTAAGAATTTATCGTTTACACCGTTTAAAATTAAACTTATTAAGTGAAAGTTTCCTTTTTTACTAACAGTGATACCAAAACTTGCACCATAAAGTTCTGATAATTTTTCGGCTAATTTTTGTTGAGATGGATATTCTGCACTACTAATTTCTAATAAGTTAGCTAATAGCATACGTTCTGCAGATTCTTTTCCGGTTAAAGGTGCTATAAAATTAATAACGATTCTATTCGTTTTAAATTGACTATTTTCAATAACAGTTAAGTTGACACCTGTTTCTAATTGTTTACGCACGAAAATGTGCCTCCTTTTAAATCGGATGTTCTTTTACCATGATAATTGAAAGACTAGTGAAACACAAATTTAATTGTTTCGTAATCTGTTTAGGCTAAACAAAAAAACTGAAAGCCCTAATTAGGACCATCAGTTTCTTCATTTATCAACACTTTGCGCGGCTTACTTCCCTCTGGCGGTCCAACGATTCCTTTTGCTTCCATTTCATCAACAATTCTAGCAGCTCGATTGTAGCCAATCCTAAAACGTCTCTGTAACATGGATACACTGCAAGATTGTTCATGAGTCACTAATTTAACAGCGTCCCCAAATAATTCGTCTTCTGAATCAGACGCTGATCCTGAGTTAGCTGTTTCTTCATCAGTCACAATCATCGTTTCATCGTATTGTGGTTCTTGCTGATTTTTAATAAACGAAATAACACTTTCAACATCTTTATCTGAAATGTAAGCATCTTGTACACGAATGGGTTTATTTAGCCCCATTGGTAGGAATAACATATCCCCACGACCTAAAAGCTTTTCAGCACCATTACTATCAATAATTGTTCTCGAGTCAATCCCACTGGAAACAGCGAAAGCCATACGTGATGGTACGTTAGCTTTAATCAATCCTGTGATAACATCAACAGATGGACGTTGCGTTGCCAAAATCATATGGATTCCAGCTGCTCGAGCCATTTGTGCTAAACGAATAATCGCATCTTCAACCTCATTCGAGGCTACCATCATTAAATCTGCCAATTCATCAACAATGACAACAATATAAGGTAACGTTGCTCTTTTTTGTCCGTCATCTGCGTTTTCTTGCATAATCATTTGATTATATCCAGAAATATTACGTTGACTAGCATCTGCAAACAATTCGTAGCGTCGCTCCATTTCAGAAACAACCTTATGTAAAGCTCGTGATGCTTTTTTAGGATTTGTAACAACCGGCGTTAATAGATGTGGAATACCATTATAGACACCTAACTCTACTTTTTTAGGATCAATCAACATAAACTTAACCTGATTTGGTTTCGTATTCATCAATAAACTTGTGATAATGCCATTAATTGCAACTGACTTACCACTACCAGTTGAGCCAGCAATCAATAAATGCGGCATCGTTGTTAAATCTGCTGTTACCAATTGGCCTGAAACATCGCGACCTAAAGGAACTTCGAGAACTTTATCTGGTGTTGGATTCTTTTGTTGAGATTCAATCACATCCCTGAATGAAACCATTGATACTTTAGAATTTGGTACTTCAATCCCAATAAGTGATTTTCCAGGAATTGGTGCTTCAATTCGAATATCTTTGGCAGCAAGTGCTAAGGCTAAGTCATCCGCAAGGTTAACAATTTTACTAACTTTAACACCAATTGCCGGATGTAATTCATATTCAGTAACAGATGGTCCTAAACTCACACTTTTAATTTCAACATCAACACCAAAGCTTTCAAATGTTTGCTTCAATATTTTTGTGTTTTTTTCAATTGTTTTATATTCGCCACTTTGGTCTTCTTTTGGAATTTTTGTAAGTAATGTAACTGGTGGTAATTGGTAATCTTCATTATCATCAGCCACTGTACTTGATATTATCTTAGGATCATCTTCTGAATCTAATTCTGAATCTGGTTCTTGTTGCGTAATGATAGGTGGTTCATCAACGGTCACTTCTCGTTCAGTTTTTATTTCCTTTTCTTCAGTTCTATGGTCAATTACAGGTTTTAATTCTTCTTCATCTTGTTCTGCTTTATTTTCTTTTCTTTCTTCTTTAAAACTATCTATTGCTACTTTCATTCGGCGAAAACCTTCTCTTGTCCAAGCAATAATTACGTTTAGATAGCGTTGAACAGTATACATAACTTCTGAAAAAGAGAGATCAAAAAAAATAAATAATCCGGCTAAGATGAAAAGTACACTAACAATATAGGTGCCTGCTTGTGAAATTAAGAAGTACGATAATTGGTATAAGCTTGCCCCTATCATTCCACCGCCAACTGTTGAACTAACTGCAGATTGTCGAAAATCGGAAACAAGTGTCTGCCATGTATATTGAATAAATTGGCTATGCACCGATGAGTGCCCAACAAACCAGGCTTCAAGAAAGACTAAAACACCAACATATAAAATAACGGATCCCCAATTAATTCTTTTCTTAACTTTGGGCTCTTTTCCCATAATCATTAAGTAACTTCCATATACACCGAGAATTAATAATGCGAATTGATATGTATTACCAACAAACAAACGGAAAACGTTAGCAAATAAAGCACCCAAATATCCCAGTGCTAGCACACCAAATATTCCAAACAATAAAAATATAACACCAATTATATTTTTAGAAAATTTGTATTGAACTGTTTTTTTTGTTGTTCTTTTTTTTCTTTTCTTTTTTTGAGCCAAAACAGTTCCTCCTTCTGTTAAAATAGATACTCAATTATACCATATCTTAATTACCTTCCGTGTCATTGTCTAGTCATTTCCACAAAAAGAGAGTTAATAACAATTATGTTATTAACTCTCTTTTTTGGCTGTAATTTCTTTGCCATCTTTAACTAACAGTAACCCTTGATATAACTGTAAATCATCACCACAATCTGAACAATAATCCATTTGTTCCTCATTCCAAAATGCTGTCAAAAATTGACGTTTACTTTTTTGATGGCTAAATTCAGTGGTAAATGCGCTAGATTGTTCCTCAAAAAAAGCCATCGCTTCATCCATTGAATCAAAATCAACTGTTTTTTGAATATGACTTTTCCAATCATCAAAAAACCACCATGGTTCATCAAATCCAAACATTGTTATTACTTGAAACAAGTTAGCTCACACCCTTCCATTTTATAAAATGACTGTTCATCATAAATACCGGTTTATTTCTTAACCCGAAGCAAGTATAACCCATTTATGAATTTCTAGTCTATAAAATGCTCAAGCTACTTATTTTAGCTTATCATTTTCATACGTGTGTGTTTTATCTAGATTTAAAAAGTCTTGTTGTCTAAGTGTTTCATAAATTACAATAGCAGCTGAATTAGATAAGTTTAAGGCACGAATGTGCGTATCATCTTGTGGAATTCGGATTGCTTTCTCTTCATTTTGGCGCATAAAGTTTTCAGGAAGACCTGTTGTCTCTTTACCAAACAAGAAGTAATAGTCCTTATTCACATCAGAATAATCTACTTGTGAATAAGTTTGCGGTGCAAATTTTGAAACCAAAAAAAGTTGTTTCTGATCTGGAATAGATGCTAAAAAATCTTGTAAATTTTTATGATACGTAATTTTTACTTTATCCCAATAGTCTAGTCCAGCACGTTTTAAATATTTATCGTCTGTTGAAAATCCTAAGGGCTCAATTAAATGTAGTTCAGTATCCGTTCCAGCACAAGTTCTAGCAATATTACCTGTATTAGCAGGCATAAGTGGTTCAAATAATGCAATATGATTCGTCAAAAATTAACATCCTTTCAAAAAATCGTTATTATTTTAGGCAACAAAAAAACGCATCATTTCGGTGTGGGCACGGCGAAAAGATACGTTAATGAAGATCAATTTCCAGAAGCTGACAACATCGTCGACAGTCTCTAAACAACCGAATTCGTATACTCATAATACCACAGCAATTTATTCGTTACAACACTGATTCTAACTTATTTTTACGATATTTTAATAGTGTAACGTCAACCGTAATTTTGGTTAAAGGTTGTTTTTTAGCTTTAGCCTGATTATCTGTTGTAGCTCCCCAATGTAAAGGAGTCATTTCGAGTAAGGCAGGAAACAAGCCTTCTGGAATATCGAATTGATAACTAATTGTAATTTGTTCAGAGTCAGGATAATTTTCTTTAAACAGATTTAAAACCTTTTCATTACTATAACTCCTATTATGACTCTCTTCGTTATATAGAAGTTCGCGTAATTCAACTAAGTAATTTGAATTTGGAATGATTTTTAATAACTGCCCGCCATCCTTTAATACTCGATCAAATTCTGTATAAGCAGAAGGCGAAAAAATATCAATAATTGTTGAAAATGACTTATTATTAAATGGTAGTTTAGCCAAATCAGCAATACAATAAAAAGCATCTGTCTCTTGTTGTGTCGCATAATTGATTGCATCTTTTGAAATATCAAATCCAACGTAAGTGTCTTTAGCATTTTGGCGTGTTACTTCTATATCATGAAGTGGTGTTCCCTCTCCACAACCTACATCCATAATTGTTTCTTCTTCATCAGAAAGCTGCTCAAGAATTTTATCCGTAATCGGTTTAAACAAGCCTGCTTGTAATAACTGTCTCCTTGCTAACCACATATCCAATTCATAATCACTTTTAACCCCATGATTCAAGAAAAAAAGAGTTCCTTTTTTTGATAAATCTATTTGATGATTTTCAGGGCAAAACATCGTCTGGCCTTCAACTTTACTGTAGGGGTTTAAGCAGACAGGACATCTAAATAAATCGATTTTATTTTTTAAAAATACGGCACTTTTCTCAATTTTTTTCAATTTACACTTATTCCTTTTTATCGTTTATTTTACATTCAATAGCTATTTATTTTTCAATGTTAATGTAATGACCTTTAACCAATTCAACAAGTTCTTCACGTTTTACGCCAACAGAACGACCAACTTTACCAGCTGAAACCCAAATTTTATCGAACTCTTGAATTCGTTCATCAAAATAAATGGGAAATCCTTTTCGAACATTAATTCCAATTGGTGTATTTGCGCCATGAACGTAACCAGTAATATTGATTAAATTTTTATTATCTGCTAAATGCAATTGTTTTTCATTTAATTCACGTGCTACTAATTTTAAATCAATTTCAAAAGTAATAGGAAGGCAAACAACTACGTAATCTCTATCACCGTTACTTCCCTGTAAAACAATTGTTTTTAAAATACTTCTTTCATCCGTTCCTAGTTCTTTAGCTTCTTTGCTTGAATCCATTTGTCGACCACCTAAAAAATCAAAAGTATAGCTCTCAAATTCAATATGATTTTGATCTAAAATGCGTTCGTCATTTGTTTTTTTTACTTTTTCTTTTTTTGCGATAATAATCACTCCCAAAATAATTATAGCACGACGTCTATCTCTTCACGTATTCTTATTTAATTTTCGATTTATTTCAAAAATATGTTGACTAAATTCGCTAAATAGCGTAAATTATCAGTTGGTTACTGATAATAATTTAATAAATACTAAAAATAGTTCGTGTTTAAAAGAAATGGGGAAATATTATGCCAGTTTTTGATTATGAAGATATTCAGCTCGTCCCTAACAAATGTATTGTAAATAGCCGTTCCGAAGTCGATACATCTATTCAATTTGGCCCTCGCCGTTTTAAACTACCCGTTGTACCTGCGAATATGCAGACAATTATCGATGAACCGTTAGCAGAATGGCTTGCATCAAATGACTATTTCTATGTCATGCACCGTTTCGATGAAGAGAGTCGCTTACCTTTCGTCAAAAAAATGCATGCAAAAGGTTTGTTTGCTTCTATTAGTGTTGGCGTTAAACCACATGAATGGGCATTAATTGAAGAGCTTGCCGATGCTGATTTAATTCCAGAATATATAACAATTGATGTGGCGCATGGCCACGCACAAAGTGTCATTGATTTAATTCATCATATTAAAAAATGGTTACCAGAGTCATTTCTAATTGCTGGAAATGTTGGCACACCTGAAGGCGTTAGAGAACTAGAAAATGCTGGTGCAGATGCAACTAAGGTTGGTATTGGACCCGGAAAAGTTTGCATCACTAAAATTAAAACTGGATTCGGTACCGGCGGGTGGCAATTAGCCGCTCTTAGATTATGTTCTAAAGCAGCAAGTAAACCAATTATCACTGATGGTGGTATAAGAACTCATGGTGATATTGCTAAGTCAGTCAGATTTGGGGCCTCAATGTGTATGATTGGTTCACTCTTTGCTGGTCACAAACAAAGTCCTGGTGATTTAATTGAAAAAGATGGTAATCTATTTAAAAGTTATTTTGGCTCTGCCTCTGAATATCAAAAAGGTAGCCACACTAATGTTGAAGGTAAAAAAATGCTCGTTCCTTTTAAAGGTGACATTCATGAAACTTTACTTGAAATGCAACAAGATTTACAATCTTCAATTTCTTATGCTGGTGGTAATTCTCTCTCTGCACTTGAAAAAGTCGATTATGTAATTGTTAAAAATTCAATTTTTAACGGTGATACGCTTTAATCAAAAAAGTTAGACAAAATAAAATTTGTCTAACTTTTTTGATTATCTTTATTCGTTTTCTCTGATTCGTCATACAAACCAGAATCCTTTTTATACCATACAAAAATCCGCGTTACAATAACTTTTAGAATTGCATATCCTGGGATTCCAAAAATAACACCTATTAATCCAAAAACCCGTCCCGAACCTAATAAAACAATTAAAATTGTAACGGGATGGATTGCTAAACTACTTCCAAGAATCAATGGAGAAATCAATCTTGCTTCAATTGTTTGTTCAACAATAAAAACAACAATAACCTTTATCAACATAATTGGTGACACGAAAGCAGCAATTACTAGTGCAGGAATCATCGCTAGAAAAGAGCCTAAATAAGGAATTAAATTCAAAAAACCTGCCAAAATCCCTAACGTTAAAGCAAACTTAAGACCAACTACTGAAAAACCAATAACAAATAATATGGCCACAAAGAATGCTACCGTTAACTGACCTCGGATATATTGACTGACTTGTAAATTAATTTCATCTAATAATTCAATGATTGATTTGCGATATCTTACTGGGAAAAAATTTGATAAATACTCAGGTAAATCGTGCCCATCTTTTAATAAATAAAATAAGATAAAGGGTGCTGTTACTAATCCAATGATAAATGTCGTTACAGTACCAACAACGCTACCTAAAGAATCAACTGTTGATCCAATAACTGAGCTCGCTTTTTTGGATACTGTTCCTACGATATCTGTATTTATTTTTTCAATTGAAGTTTTAATAGTATCAAATAAAGATGACGACATAAAATCATTCGTTTGATGTGTGATATTTGACCAATACGTCGGCCAATTTTTAATAATACTAATTGTTTGTGTTTGTACAGCAGGAATCAAAACGACAATCCCCCATACTAAAAACCCAGAAATTACTATAAATACAACTGTAATAACCAAACTTCGATTCAATTTAAAGCGCGTTTCACAAAAATCTATCAATGGGGATATTAAATAATACAGCACGCCAGCTAAAACAATTGGGAAGCCAATAATGCTTAATAACTCTCCAATTGGTGCGAAAAACCAGCCCACTTGTGCTAACATAAAAATAATTAGCAAACTTAACAAAACAATTGATAAAATGCTAACTGTTTTATTATTAACAACCCATTTCCAAAACCATGATCGTTGTGAAGTCGATTTTTCATTTGGGAGCATTTTAATCTACTCCTTTACTTATACGTGATTGTATTACCGACTTTAAAAGTTGGCAATACATGCGGTGTTAAATAAATACCATTTGGTTGTGGATGTTCTGGAACTTCCATAAAGAACAAGGTAGCATGCCCAACCGACTCAAAATTACTTGAAACTAACTCTCCAGCGAAATCAATTTTATAAGTTTGTTCATTAATAATCATTTCATCACCTGTTTTTGGCGAAATAATTTTTTTATCATCTTCAAATGATTGAATGACAGAAACTTGTCTTAAATCATCCGTTGCACTCTGATTGAAAAGGATAACAATAGGTTCCTTTTTTGAGATGGCATCTTTTCCAATTTCTTCAATTCTTGCTGTAATCATACTTTATCGTCTCCCTTATCCTTTATAGTTACCTATAATTATAGCATAGTCCCCAGTATAAATAATAACGTTTACAAAAATATATGATATAATATTGACAATATCATGAGGAGGTATTTGTAACTATGAAAGAGACTATTTTGTTTGGTACATATACAAAAAAGACAAGTACTGGTATCCAACGAGCTCAACTTGATACAATTGAAAAAAAAGTTTCTAACGCTACACCCTATATAAAGGTTGAAAATCCAACTTATCTCACGAAATCGGACAAAGGTGTCTTATATACCGTTTCAAAGAGGTCAGATTTAGGTGGTATATCAGCCTTTACCCTTGCATCAGAAAATCCCCAATTTTTAAATGACGTTTCAGCTGAAGGCGCTCCGCCTGCTTACGTTGCTGTTGATAATAACCGTCAATTAGTCTACAGCTCAAACTACCATAAGGGTCTTATTTCCATTTCAAAAATTCAAACTGATGGCTCATTAGCTCTTATTAATGAAGTTACAAATGAAGGTCATGGTCCAAAACCAGAACAAACAAGCTCTCATATTCATTTCACTGATTTAACACCAGACAATAGGTTAGTTGTTTGTGACCTTGGAACTGATCAAGTGTTAACTTTTGATGTGTCAGATAATGGTGCTATTAAACAAATTGCTGAGTATCGTTCAGAGCCTGGGTTCGGTTCTCGTCATATTGTTTTCCATAAAAATGGAAAATTAGCATACTTAGCTGGAGAGCTCTCAAGTGAAGTTTCGTTACTTAGCTACAATCAAACGGATGGTTCATTTAAAGAGATTCAAACACTTTCATCAATTCCATCTGATTGGAATGCTCATAACGGAATTGCTGCTATTCGCATTTCTAAAGATAGCCGCTTTTTGTATGTCTCTAATCGCGGAAACAACTCAATTGCTTGTTATTCACTTGCTGTTGATGGCACAATGACACTTATTCAACTTATTTCAACTGAAGGTGACTTTCCTCGTGATTTCAGTTTAAATAAAACAGAACAATTTTTGGTTGTTGCTAACCAAAACACTGATAATGCTACCTTATTCGAACGTGATTCAACCTCTGGTAAATTAACTTTACTTCAAAAAGATATTGCCGTTCCAGAATCCGTTTGCGTTTATTTTGAAAATTAGGAGAAATTAAATTTGTTAATTAAAGAAGTTGCAGTTGAAAATTTTACTGATATCCCAAAACAATTTGCCGCTGGTGCTAATCGTTTTGAACTTTGCGATAATCTTGCTGTCGGTGGTACAACTGTCAGTAAAGGTGTTATGTCTGAAACAATGCGTTATGCACAGGACAATGAAGTCCCTGTAATGGCAATGATTCGTCCCCGTGGCGGAAATTTCGTTTATAACGATACCGAATTAAAAATTATGGAGGCTGATTTATTTCAGGCTCAACAACTTGGTGTAGATGGCGTCGTATTTGGCGCTTTAGATACGAATAATAACTTAGACATAGAGGCGATGGAGTTTTTAATTGCAGCAAGTGGTGGCATGCAAATCACTTTCCATATGGCTTTTGATGAAATTCCTAATAATGCACAACTTGATGCGCTATCTTGGTTAGCAGAGCATGATATCGATCGTGTTTTAACGCATGGCGGATCACTTGATAAGCCTATCGAGGAAACGTTACCCCACCTCAAAGAAATTATTGACTGGTCAAACGGTCTCATTAAAATTGTTCCAGGTGGCGGTATTACACTTGATAATGTTGATACTATTGCTGCTAAATTAAACGTTAAAGAGCTTCATGGTACAAAAATAATTTTAAAATAATCATCTAAAAAGGTTCCAACAACTTCATGTACTAGGCCCTGTCAAGTTGACGGATGAAATAATATAAAATTTAATATGTTTCTAAATGGCTTTATCCCAGTATT
>NZ_JBXAYG010000007.1:0-62421 GCF_056782155.1 Dellaglioa sp. CoH-55-MRSF-9
TGTCTCCGATTGAATATCGAAAACATACCGACCAGATGATCGCTTAATATTTACTCCAACTTTTGGGGTTCACTTCATGTTTCTTTTTAATTTATTTTCTTTTCACGAATCATAAAAATTAGTCCCATAAGTAATCCTAACGCAGCAGGAACTATCCAACTTAAGCCAATATTAAACAGTGGTAAATAATGATTTGCAAATGCTAACATATTTTTAGCAAAAGCTAAATTTTTAATTGAAATTGGCATCGCGTTTAGTCCATCAAAAATGGCACTAAAAAGCGTTAAAACGGTTAACCATTTGTAGATAATGCTGACTTTTAAGTCATACTTATTTAAAGTAGGTTCTAAACAGGCAGCAATCATCAATACAATAGCAAGTGGGTAAAGCAACATCAAAACTGGTGTTGATAATGTAATTAATTGATCTAACCCAACGTTGGCAATTAAACAACTAATCACACAACCAAGTGTTAAATACAATTTATAGCTACCATGACCAATAATTTCAACACATGTTTTAGCACATGCGCTAGTCACGCCAATTGCCGTTTTAATACAAGCAACAACAATAATTGCAGCAAGAAAGAAACTTCCGAATTGTCCAAAATAACGTTGAGCAACTTGAGCTAAAATAGCACCACCATTACCAGAATGTGGAAATACACCCAGACTCGTTGCCCCAAGATAGGCCAAGCATGTATAGATGATTCCCATCAAAATAACACTGATACTACCAGAATAGATAATCCCTTTAGTAATTGATTTAGGATTCGTAATACCTAAATCTTTAATTGTATCCACAATGATAATACCAAAAGCCAAACCAGCGAGTGCATCCATAGTGTAATATCCTTGCCCAAAAGCAGACATAAAAGCACCATTCTTGTAAGAACTTGTTGCGGGGAAATCTGAAAAATTACCCATTGGCTTAATAAATACAAATAACAATAAAATAGCCAACGCACATAAAAATATGGGATTTAAATACTTACCAACATAGACTAATATCTTGGTTGGTTTAACTGCCAAAAGCCAAACTATTGTGAAGAATAAAATTGAAAATAATAATAGCCATACTGAATGTTGGCTGGCTTTAATATGTGGTGCAATTCCAATTTCAAACGGAATAGTTGCTGATCTTGGACCTGCAAATAGCGGTCCAATAGTTAGGTAGAGCAACATTGTGAAAATTATGCCATACGTTCGATTAACCTTAGAGGCTAAATCGAAAACTCCCCTACTTTTAGACAATCCAATAGCAATTACACCTAAAAAAGGTAACCCAACACCAGCAATTAGAAAGCCTAAATTACCTATCCACAGGTTTTGTCCGGATTGTTGACCTACAAAGACTGGAAAAATTAAATTTCCCGCGCCAAAAAATAAACCGAATAACATTGAGCTAATAAATAAATACTCATTCTTACTTAATTGTTTTTCTTTCATTCTCATAACCACCTTATCTGTTCATATACAGTAACAAATTCATAGTCAAAGTACAATATAATATGTATAATCTAAGTGTCAGCAAGGAGGAAAATATGAAAAAAATATTAATTTTACACACTGGTGGTACAATCGCCATGTCTGAAAATCAAGAAACAGGCGCAGTTGCACCTGGTGCAGAAAACCCTTTAAACCAAGTTGAAAATCCATTTGGTGATCGTTTCGATTTAATCACTGAAAATATTTTTAACTTACCATCCCCACATATTGGCCCCATAGAGATGCTAATTATTCAAAAAAGAATTATGCGTGCATCCGCGGAAGCGATTGATGGTATTGTTATTACTCACGGTACGGATACATTAGAAGAAACTGCTTATTTTTTAGATCTTACATTACCGAACCATCTACCTGTCGTTTTAACAGGTGCTATGCGTTCCGCAAATGAAATAGGCTCAGATGGCTTACACAATTTTCAAACAGCCATCTTAACTGCAGCAAGTGATGATGCAGTTGATAAAGGTGTCTTAGTTGTTATGAATGATGAAATTCATACAGCACGCTATGTAACAAAAACACATACAACAAATGTCGCAACTTTTAGAACACCAACGTTTGGCCCAATTGGTAGTATCGCTAAAGATAACGTGACCTTTTTTGCCGAATTGCTAAGCCAGACTTGCTTAGCAATCGACAAAGTTGTTGATCATGTTTATTTAATTAAGGCTTATGCTGGAATGGATGCTGATTTACTTGGTTTTCTTAATAATGACCAAACGAACGGTATTGTCATTGAAGCTCTTGGTGCAGGAAATCTTCCCCCACAAGTTTTAGCTAATCTTCAAAAATTAATTGATCGCGATATTCCAGTTGTAATTGTTTCACGTTGCTTTAATGGCGTGGCACAAGATGTTTACGACTATGAAGGTGGTGGCGTTCAATTGAAAAAAATGGGCGGCATCTTCTGTCGTGGCTTAAATGGTCAAAAAGCAAGAATCAAACTATTGGTTGGATTAAGTGCTGGTCTTGAAAAAGAAGAACTCTCGATTTATGTCGCAGATGCTTTATCATAAAAATATAAAAAATGCTCTGAGTAACTGGATAGACTTCCAGTTACTCAGAGCATTTTTTATTCTAACGTTTCGTCCACTCACAGTCAGCTTCACAATAAACATCATCACCAATTTTAATCTGGTGATGTGTCGTTAAGTTATCAATAACAACGATACTATCTATCTTATGACCATAGTGAATTTCTTTTTCATATTTAATATTCATATGTTTCAAATCATGTGACATTAAAAAGTCTTCTGACAATGAATCTAATAACCAATCAAAATATTTTGAATTGTTTACATGTTGATTTGGATCAATATCAAAGAATCGAACGTCATATGATTTTTTAGCAGCTATTGTATCTTCTTTCATGATACCAACTGGTTTCTCCAAACGCTCAATTCTTCGTGTATATTCAGCACCAAAAGGTTCAATAACTTCTGGCAATACACGAGTCATTTTACGTGTTTTATGATCCATTAAAACAAATACAGCATGAATATGTGCACACTCATTACCTGCTTCATCATGAACCCAGAAATCTCGGTAACAGAAGAAACGATTGTACGAAACAGCCTCAGTAGTTAATGTTAAATTCTCATCAATATGTGGTATTCTCGAAATATCAATAAGATATTGTGTAATAACCCAACCAAAGCCCAAATTTGTTAAATCTTTTTCAGTAATTCCTAAGCTATCACTTTGGTCTGTTGAAACCAAAATAATCATGTTAATTAGCATTGCTACTGTCACACGCCCACTTTTATCGCCTTCATAGTAAACCGCACGATGTAGCTCACTAAATTTATTATCTGCCAATATGTTCACTCCTTAAATCTGATGATACAGATTATAAACTTCTTGTTTTTTCATCTCTTGTTTCTTAGCAATCTCTTTTATCGCATCATTAGTTTTCATACCTGTTTCAATCAAATAATCAACTTGTTCTTCAATTGACATATTAGCCAGATGATCAACTTCCGTTGCTTCTGGCGAATCATTTCCCTCAACAATTACACAAAATTCTCCACGGACTTGCTCAGTGCCAGCCCATTTGATAGCATCATCCAGTGTTCCACGCAAGAATTCTTCATAACGTTTAGTTAATTCTCGGCATAGTACAACTTTACGCTGACCACCAAGGCTAGCAGCTATTTGTGTTAATGTTTTTTTCAAGCGATGTGGTGCTTCATAAAAAATAAGCGTCATTGTTTGATTTTTCAACTCAGCTAATTCTTCTTTTTGACTCTTAGGTTTTCGCGATAAAAAACCATAGAATAAGAACGGTTGTGGCGCTAATCCAGAAGCTATTAATGCAGTGATCCCGGCATTTGCCCCAGGAAGTGGCACAACTGGAATCTTAGCTTCAATACATGCTTTAACAAGATCATGCCCAGGATCACTAATTGATGGCATTCCTGCATCACTTACTTGTGCGATTGATTGACCAGCCAATATTTTATCAACAAATTGCGGAATACGTTCTTGCGTATTATGTTCATGAAAACTCAATTGACTTGTTTCAATTTCAAAATGATTTAATAATTTTTGTGTGTTTCGTGTATCTTCGGCTGCTATATAGTCAACCTCTTTTAAAATATCAATCGCTCTAAACGTCATATCAGATAAATTACCAATTGGTGTCGGTACTAAATATAATGACCCAGTTGTCCCTTTACCTTGAAAACTGCTTTGTGCTGCTATTTCACTCATACTTCGCGCTCCCCATAAATTAAATCTAAACAGAAAGCACAAGGTTCATCATCGACTCGACGTGATCCGTACATCCCTTCAATATTACAAATATGAAAACCTTGATCATATAATTTTTCTAAGTTTTGACGTGATTTTGACAGATTTGCATCGGAAGATTCATTAAAATTCTTAGACGTTTGTCGTTCTATTTCACTTAATCGTTCTCTCAAATGTTGGTTTTCAATCTCCAATTCAGCGTTATTTTCAAGAACACCAGTCATATCAGATTTTATTGTTTCAAAACTCGATAACATTTTTTTCATTTCTTCCTCGATAGCTATAAAATTATCATATAGTTGACGCTTATCCACAAAATCACCTTCATTTCATATTTTATAAATCTATTAATTTTAACGTTGTTACTTCAATTGCACTTTGAAATGTCATATTTATTTGGAGCATCGTTTTAATTTGTAAACAACCATCTAATATAGCAACTAACTTTTTATCACTAATCATTTGAGTTATTTTATCAATTTCAGTTAAACGATTAGAAAAACTCACTTGTTCCTTACGATTATAACGGACAAGTAAACAATCACGCGCTAACAGTACCATTAAATCAACCATCAATGCCTGTTGTTGTTTTTCTTTTGCGAGTGGCACTAGTTTTGTTTGTACCAAAATGAAACTTTCAGCATCATTTTTCAATAATTTACTGAACCAATTCCAAACTTGATTTGTCATTTCAGTAAAATTCTCATCTTGTGCTAATGCTACAGCATGGCTTGTACTCTCAGTTACATGAACAAGTAACTGAGCCTGATCTTTCAAGATACCTTGATTTAATAAATTTTGAATCAATTTTTCTTGAGAGAGTGCGACAAAATTAACCAGTTGGCACCGTGATTGAATAGTTGGCAAAATTTGATTTTTATTTTCTGTTAATAAGAAAGCTTTCACATTTCCAACAGGCTCTTCTAAAAATTTAAGTAAACTGTTCGCAGCACTAGCTGTCATACTCTCAGCTTTTTCAATTATAAAAATCTTTTGGCTACCTTCAACACCACTTTTTGAAAATTCTGATTTCAAAAATCGAATTTGATCAACTTTAATTGACTGGCCTTCAGGCTTAACACTCACGATATCAGGGTGATTACCTGATAGAATTCGTTGACATTCACCACATACACCGCAAGGCTTTTGATCCTCGTCAGCAGTACAAAAGAGTCGCATTGCAATCCATTGTGCTAGTTCAACCTTACCAATACCTTCTGGTCCGGAAAATAGATAAGCATGGGCTAACTTATTTGTTATTATCAATTTTTCAAAATGTTCAATTAATTTTGGCTGTAATTCTTGAATTTTAATATTACTGGTTTCATCAGCTAATTCTGTCATTACTATTTACTCCTAAAATTGATGAAACTCTTCTACTGGTAAGACAAATACTGTTGCACCACCAACCTGAACTTCTAATGGAAATGGTACTTGTGCATCCATTGAAACATCTAAGTTAACAGGGGGGGCCATAAATTGTTCACGCGTTGATGATGTCTCTTTAATGATTTGTAATACCTCATCAACACGTTCATCTTCAATACCAATTAAAAAGGTTGTATTACCAGACTTTAAAAAACCACCAGTTGTTGATAGTTTTGTTGCACGGACATTTGAATCTATAAATATATTGCTTAATCGGTTACTATCTTTATCTTGAACAATCGCTGTAATTAATTTCATTTGAATTCCCTCATTTCATTTATTTAAAAGACTCGGGTAATTTTTTCTTCAGAACGTCAATACAATCGTCAATTACTTTTTCCAAAGGTTGCGCCGCATTAATGGTTATAATACGTTCTGGATTTTTCACTGCTAATTGTTGGTATGCTTTGCGTACTTTTTGATGGAACTCTAACTTTTCATCATCTAAACGATTTATTTCATTTTGACGATGCTCAAAAATTCGTTTTAATCCAATTTCTGATGGTACGTCAAAGTATAAAGTTAAATCAGGTTCTGTTCCATTTGTTGCAAATAGGTTCATATCAGCAACCGCTTGCGTTCCGATATCTCTACCAGCACCTTGGTAAGCAATTGAACTATCAACATAACGATCACATATTACAATTTTATCTTCCTTAAGTGCTGGGAAAATTATTTCTGCGATATGCTGACGTCTTGATGCTGCAAACAATAATGCTTCAGTTCGTTTATCCATCTCTGGATAATCTTGATTTAAGACAACTTCACGAATGGCTTCAGATATCGGACTTCCACCTGGTTCACGTGTTATAACTAATTCTTTTACCAAGTTATTTTGTATCTTTTTTATAATACCTTTTAAGGCACTCGTTTTGCCGGACCCATCTGGTCCTTCAATCGTTATAAATTTTCCAGTCACATTAACGACCCCAATACTTATTATTATTGTACTTGAATCTTAAAAACCTGTCCATAAGATAAACCTACTATTAGTATACTATCTCTTATTTAATAAATCTAATCAGCATTTCACAAAAAAACGCCAAGACAAGTTAGGCGAATTGTCTCAACGTTCTTTCTAATTTAATGTGTGATTACTGAAGCCTGCATATGCCCTTTAACTGAACGAACACGCGCTTCATTATAGAGAAAGAAATATCTTTTTCTTGCCATCTGTGTTTCATTAATTAATTCTTCATCAACTTCGTAAATGGCCTCTTCAGTTTGTTTGGCTTGATCCCATGCTATTTTAGCGAGATCAATTGACTCTAGCAACTTAGCGTCATACTCTTTACGTAATTTAAGTTTTGTTTTTTTATTAAACATTACACCGTCAGCTCATTTCTATATTTCAGTACGTCCTTCAATCGCTTTAAACAACGTCATTTCATCTGCGTACTCAATATCGCTACCTACAGATAGTCCATGGGCTAATCTTGTCACTTTAATTCCAGCCGGTTTAATCAATCTCGATAAATACATTGACGTTGCTTCACCTTCTGGCGTTGCATTTGTCGCAATAATAACTTCCTGCATATCGGGATGCGATTGAAGACGTGTTAATAAACTTGTGATATTAATATCTTCCGGCCCTTTACCTTCAATTGGTGATAATACACCATGAAGCACGTGATACAAGCCGTGATACTCTTTCATTTTTTCTAAAGACATCACATCTTTAGGTTCTTCTACAACAATAACTTTGGTTTGATCACGTGATGAATCAGAACAAATCTGACAAGGATCTTCTTCAGTAATATTGCCACAGATACTACAATAATGTAGGTCTCGTTTGGCAGATATTAGTGATTTAGCAAAATCGGTGACATCATCTTCATCCATATCAATTGTAAAAAAAGCTAATCTTGTAGCAGTTTTACCACCAATACCTGGTAATTTCATATAACTTTCAATCAATTTTGCGATAGGTTCAGGATATTGCATTTTCTTTAGCCTTCTTTAATTTTAAGTTTATAGTCCAGGCATCCCTTGAGAATATTTACCCAATTTATCAGTTGTTGTTTTTTCAATTTTTGTCATAGCATCATTAACAGCCATAATAATTAAATCTTGTAACATATCAACATCATCAGGATCGACTGCTTCTTCTTTAATCATGATATCAGTCATTTTTTTGTCCCCTGTAAAGGTTACCTTAACTAAATCATTTGAAGCTTCGCCAACAAATTCAGTTGCATTCAAAGCCTCTTGGTCTTTTGTCATATCTTTTTGTAATTTTTGCATTTGTTTCATCATACCTTGCATATTACCATTTCCACGCATCATTATTAATTACTTCCTTTCTAATCCTGTTTAATTTCTATATTTTCTGTTCCAAAAATTTCTTCAGCTTTTGAAACAATTGGTTCTACTACTTCAGGTTCTGGCTCAATAATTGTTTCAGTTCCCTCGTGCTCATTTTGTTTAATGTAAGATTTTCGGACTTCTGGCCATTGCTCTGCTGTAATACAGACCACCTTAGGGACATGATGTAATAATCGATCTAACCCATTACCTAAAGCATCGAGTAACTCTGTATCACTTGAAGCTTTGACAGACAAGAATTCGTAATTAAAACTAACAAGTACACTGTCAGGACTAGCCGCAACCGGTTCACTAGCTTGCATAATCGCACGTTGTGTAACTGAAAGTTGATGCAACAACTCTGGCCAAACCTGTTTTAATTGTACCAAACTTTCTTTTGTTGCGTGATCTAAAATAGGATAAATTTGAGATAAATTTAATGTTGCTTTTTTTTGAGTAGAGGCAACTTTTTTAGGCTTAGCTATTACTGCCACTTGCGGTTGATTATCATTCTGACTTAAATCAATTATTTGCTTTTTCAAGTCTTCAACTGTTTTAGTTAAATTATTAATTTGTTTAGATGCATCTGAACTTAATTCTGATTGAGTCGTCTCCGCAATCGTATCAGAGGTATTAAATTGTGATAATCGAATTGTTAATACTTCTAAATAAACATCTGGATGTGTTGTAAATCGCATTTGTTGTTGAATTTCATTTAAAACATTTATCATTTGGTATAAGAAATCAGCAGAAATAGTCTGTGATAAGTTTTTAAAATCATCATTAACCATCCCTAATTCTAGTTGATTAATAAGTGCTGGTGCTTGCTGATATAATAGTAAATCACGACTATAGGCAATTAAATCTTCGATTAATCTAGTTGAATCTTTACCTTCGTCTATAATTGCTTGTATCGTTTCTAATGCCTCAGTAGTCGCTTTTTGACTAACTTCCGTGACGTAATTCTGTATTTTATCCTGTGTTACACTACCGGTTACTAACAAAGCATTATCCAAAGTCACCTTGTTATCACCGAATGAAATGACCTGATCTAAAATACTCAAAGCATCCCGCATTCCACCTTCAGCTGCTTTAGCGATAACTTTAAGCGCTGGTTCTTCATATTCAATTCCTTTTTCAGACAAAATATAAACCATTCGTTCATAACTGTCAGCTGGCGTAATACGCTTGAAATCAAATTTCTGAGTTCTAGAAATAATGGTTGCTGGAATCTTATGTGGTTCCGTTGTAGCAAGAATAAAAATAACATTTTCAGGTGGTTCTTCAAGCGTCTTCAAGAGTGCATTAAAAGCACCCGTAGATAGCATATGAACTTCATCAATAATATAGATTTTAAAATCAGCTTGTGTGGGTGCATACTTTACTTTGTCACGGATATCACGAATTTCTTCAACCCCATTATTAGAAGCGGCATCAATTTCGATAACATCGTTTAATTGACCATTCGTAATAGCGATACATGTCTCACATTTGTTACATGGTTCGCCATTTTCCTGGAAGTGACAATTAACTGCCTTAGCAAAAATTTTAGCTGCGGACGTTTTACCTGTTCCACGTGGACCATTAAAAATGTATGCATGACTTGTTTGTTGTGTCATAATTGCATTTTTCAACGTCTGCGTAATCATGTTTTGTCCAACTAAATCACTAAATTTTTGTGGACGCCAGACACGGTATAAAGCTTGGTAACTCATCACAATCTCTCCTTTCAAAATCTATAAATAGCTTTTTAAATAAAAAAATCTCTCAGCCATTTCTGACTAAGAGTCTTAAATAATCATAATTACTTAAGGCACAAAGTGAATCAAACTTAGTGCTGCTTCCTTCCGGATCTGACACAATTCGTAAGCACACTATTGCCTTAAGGCCTTGCGGCAATTATTATAATACATTAAATTCCAACAAAAAGCTACCTTTATGATTGCTTTTTTTCTTTTCTTTTACGACGAACTTCTCTAAAGAATGATTGGAGTAGGTCTTTGGCTTCATCTAATAATAATCCAGATTCTACTTTTGCTTGATGATTAAATCGTTCATCCGTTAATAAGTTCCCAATGCTGCCTGCAGTTCCTGCTTTAGGATCAAATGCACCAAAGTAAACTTCGGGGATTCTTGAATTGATAATCGCACCACTACACATTGGGCATGGTTCTAGTGTTACGAATAATTGCGCATCTACAAGACGCCAGCTATGAATCGTAGCACAGGCTTCTTGGATGGCTAAAATTTCAGCGTGAAGGGTTGCATCTTGCACGTGTTCACGAATATTATGGCCTCGTCCAATAATCTCACCATTTTGTACAACAACACAGCCAATTGGTACTTCACCAATAATTTTTGCATTTCTTGCTTCATATAAAGCTTCGCGCATAAAAAATTCTTTTTGTTCTTCAGTTAATTTTTCTACCATTTACTTCACACTCATTAAAATATAGTAACCTTTATCTTTTAAAATAATGTCACAATTACCAAAAACTTCAGTCATTCTCTTTTGAGCCGAACTTGCCCCTTGTTTCTTTTGTAATACAGCAAACAATTGTCCGCCAACTTTTAAATGGTCGAATGCGCCACTTAAAATTTCATGAACGACCTCTTTGCCTGCTCTAATAGGCGGGTTTGTAAGAATTGCAGCATAATCTGTCTTTTTTACATGACTGTATGCGGCAGATTCAAAAACTTCTATATTATTAATTTTATTGATTACCGCGTTCTTCTTTGCTAATTCTAATGCTAATTCGTTTACATCTGTCATGTCTATTTTTCGTTCTGGTTGATTCTTGGCTATAGCAAGTCCTATTGGACCGTATCCACATCCAACATCTAAAATATTTCCCGGAATTATTTTTTGTTGCTCAACTGCATTTAATAAAACTCTTGAACCAAAATCGACTGTTTTTTTTGAAAATACACCATTATCTGTGGTAAACTTAAACTCGTTGTTCAACAGTTTAAATGTCCATTCTTTTTCATCATGAATAACATCTGGATTTTTCGAAAAATAATAATTCGTCATATTTTTACCTACTTTCTCAATAGTTTCTATAATACGGAGAAAATCGAATTTTCGCAATCAAAATTTAATATAAACAATCCAAGACCTTGAACACTACATCTTGTGTGATGCAACTTAAAATCACACTAAATGTAGTGTTTTTTTCAATTGATTTTTGGATTATGTGTTGTATACTTATCTTATTAAACAAAACAACAAAGGGGAATTTATATAATGAAAAAAGTTACTGTATTTACAAAAAACAACTGCATCCAATGCAAAATGACAAAACGTTTTTTAGAAGAAAACAACGTCGACTTTGATGAACGTAACATTTCCGAAGACGATAACGCAATCGATTACTTGAAAGGCCAAGGTTTCCAAGCTGTTCCTGTTATAGAAGCTACTGGATTCGATACAATCGCAGGATTTCGTCCTGATATGCTTAAAAAGTTGGCAGTCTAATGAAAATTGTTTTCTTTAGCATTACTGGACAAACACGACGCTTCATCAATAAAATTGGCTATCCTTCATTTGAAATCGATCCAACAAACCCGCTTATTGAATTAAATGAACCCTATATTTTAATTGTTCCAACTTATGAAATTGGGCTCACTGAATCGGTCAACGACTTTATTGAATATCAATCAAATAGAGAAAATATACTGGGTGTTGTTGGCGGTGGGAACCGCAACTTCGCCCAACTTTTTATTTTTACAGCCAAAGATATCGCAACCGACTATCACGTCCCATTATTATATGAATTTGAATTCAATGGCACTGAAGAAGATGTAATCAATATGAAGAAAGTAGTTGATGAAATTGACATTAAAAACGTTAAATAGTGATAAAGTCACTTATTATGATTTAAATAATGAAATTAATATTCCCGTAGACGGTCAAATCCCACTTCAAAAAGATCAAGAAGCCTTAACCGCCTTTTTGAAAGAAAATGTTGCTGAAAATACAATGCAATTTGATTCATTAAAAGCACGTTTTGATTATTTAATTGACAACAACTATATTGAAACTGATTTTTATAATAAATATGACTTCTCATTTATAGAGGAGCTCTACGCTTATTTAGCAGCTCAAAAATTCCATTTCGGTACATTTATGGCTGCCTACAAATTTTATGCTCAATACGCACTTAAAACTGATAATAATGCCTATTACCTTGAAAATTATATTGATCGTGTTGCAATGAACGTTCTTTACTTTGCTGATGGTAATACAGAACTAGCTATGAATTTAGCTGACGAAATGATTCATCAACGTTACCAACCTGCTACACCTAGTTTCTTAAATGCCGGTCGTAAACGTCGTGGAGAATTAGTTTCTTGCTTCCTAATTCAAATTACTGATGATATGAATGGTATTGGACGTGGCATTAACTCAGCACTTCAATTATCTCGAATTGGTGGTGGTGTTGGTATTACGCTCAGTAATTTACGTGGCGCAGGTGCACCAATTAAAGGGATTGAGGGCGCTGCTTCTGGTGTTCTACCCGTTATGAAATTATTAGAAGATAGTTTTTCATATTCTAACCAACTAGGACAGCGTCAAGGTGCTGGAGTTGTCTATTTAGACGTCTTCCATCCAGATATTGTTGCTTTCCTGTCAGCTAAAAAAGAAAATGCTGATGAAAAAATCCGTGTTAAAACTTTATCACTAGGCATCACTGTACCTGATAAATTTTACGAACTCATTAAAGATAATGCAACGATGTATCTTTTCGATCCCTACGGTGTTGAAAGAGAATATGGAGTCCCTTATTCCTATGTTGATATCACAAAAGAATATGACAATATGGTTGCCAATAAAAATATTAGTAAAAAAACGATTCTTGCCCGCGAATTAGAAACTGAAATTTCTAAGCTGCAACAAGAGTCAGGCTATCCTTATATTGTCAATGTTGATACAGCAAATCGCGCAAACCCAATTGATGGTAAAATCATTATGAGTAATCTTTGTTCAGAAATCATGCAGGTTCAGACACCATCAACTGTGAATAATGCACAAGGCTACGATGTTATGGGGACTGATATTTCATGTAACTTAGGCTCAACTAACATTGTTAATATGATGGCTTCTCCAGATTTTGGCCGTTCAGTTGATTCAATGGTTCGCGCTTTAACTTTTGTAACTGATAGTTCAGATATTGATGTTGTGCCTCCTATTCAACATGGAAATAACTTAGCGCATACCATCGGTTTAGGTGCAATGGGCTTACATGCCTACTTCGCTAAAAACCATATGCATTATGGTTCAGAAGACTCAATCGATTTCACTAGTGTTTATTTTATGATGCTTAACTATTACTCATTAAAATCATCAAATGCTATCGCTAAAGAAAAAAATGAAACATTCCATAACTTTGAAAAAAGTACTTATGCAACTGGTACCTACTTTGATAAGTATCTTAACGAAGATTGGGGCCCTACTTCTGATAAAGTTGCTGCCTTATTTGATGGCATCGACATCCCTAATCAAGAAGATTGGGCGACTTTGAAAGCTAATATTCAAACTGACGGTCTTTATCATCAAAATAGATTGGCTGTTGCACCTAATGGCTCTATTTCATATATTAACGATACTACTGCCAGTCTTCACCCAATTATTAACCGAATCGAAGAGCGTCAAGAAAAGAAAATTGGAAAGATTTACTATCCAGCTCCTTACCTTTCAAATGACACGATTCCATACTATACTTCTGCATACGACATGGATATGCGTAAAGTTATTGACGTTTACGCTGCTGCACAGGAACATATCGATCAATCACTTAGTTTAACTTTATTCATGCGTTCAACGATTCCTGAAGGCCTCTACGAATGGAAAAATGGTCGGACAGATAAAATGACAACACGTGACTTAAACATTTTGCGTAATTATGCGTATAATAAAGGTATTAAGTCAATTTACTACATCAGAACCTTTACTGATGATCAAGAAGAAGTTGGCGCAAACGCTTGTGAGAGTTGTGTTATCTAAACTGTAACGGAGGAAAGTTAAATGAATAATGATAGTTACAAAGCAATTAATTGGAACGAAGTTGAAGATCAAGTTGATAAAGCAACTTGGGAAAAACTAACAGAACAATTTTGGTTAGATACACGTATCCCCCTTTCAAATGATTTAGATGATTGGCGTACACTGAGTCCTGCAGAAAAAACATTAGTTGGTCATGATTTTGGTGGGCTAACATTGTTGGATACGGTGCAATCACAAGATGGGATGGAAGCGTTGCGTCATGATACACGGACTGCCCACGAAGAAGCTGTTTTAAATAATATTCAATTTATGGAATCGGTTCATGCTAAAAGTTATTCATCAATTTTTTCAACGTTGAATACAGCTTCAGAGATTACTGAAATTTTCGAATGGACAGACAAAAACGAATTTTTACAAAAAAAAGCACAACGTATTAATGGTATTTACCAAAACGGGTCACCATTGGAGAAAAAAGTTGCTTCTGTTTTTCTTGAAACGTTCTTATTCTACTCTGGTTTCTATACGCCACTTTACTATTTAGGCCATAACAAACTGGCAAACGTTGCTGAAATTATTAAATTAATTTTACGTGATGAATCTGTTCATGGTACCTTCATTGGCTATAAATTCCAATTAGGATTCAACGAACTTTCTGAAGAAGAACAAGGTAAAATGAAGACCTGGATGTATGACCTTCTGTTTGAATTATATGAAAACGAAGAAAAATATACCCATGAACTTTATGATGAAGTTGGTTGGACTGAAGAAGTTTTAACCTTCTTACGTTACAATGCCAACAAAGCTCTAATGAATTTAGGCCAAGATCCTTTGTTCCCTGATACAGCTTCTGATGTTAATCCTGTTGTCATGAACGGAATTTCAACATCAACATCTAATCATGATTTCTTCTCTCAAGTTGGTAATGGCTACTTACTTGGTAGTGTGGAATCAATGGATGATTCAGATTATGAAATTGGTGAAAGCGGCCAAATGAAACGTCGTCCTAAACGTTAGAAAAAAATCCTTACTATCAGCCTAAAAACTGATAGTAAGGATTTTTTATTTAACAGTTTTAACTTTACAATTACAGTAACATTCCCACTATTCCCGCACAAAGTATCAATATTCCTATAATGACCATCCATACACCTGATAAACGATTTAATTTCTCACGATGACTAGAATCCTGCGTTATTTTCTTCATCCTAAAGTTGGTATATTTATTAGGAACCGTTTTAGGCGCATAGTTTCCTAAGATGATCAGCAATGTTCCCACTATCAGTGCAACACTGCTAATAATATTAACCTGATGTCCCAACGCGGTAGCAAATATCATTGTTGCTAAAAGTATTGATAAGATTGGCGTAATCCAAATTAAAGCTGTATCTAGTTTCTTATTTTGACGATTAGTGTTATCTATTACCATTATCACCACATTGATTAAAATCATCAATAATGGGAACCCAATAATAACTAGATTTTTATCACCATACTGATCAATATTACCACCTATATTCCAGTGAATCGGAATTTTATTGGGTAATTTGTGATACAAAACTACTCCCATAATCATTGGAACAAATCCAAATAAGATGGCGCTGATATTCCTTTTATTTTTCATAATTGTCTCCTCCTACCAGATATTGTGACCATTTTAAATAATTCGAAATAGTCGTTTGATTCAAATTAATATGGTTACTACTTTTACCAATTGGCAAGCTATAATCCTTACCAGTAATGTAGTAAAAAAAATAGCATTTAGAGCTAATTAAAAACTAACCCTAAATACTATTTTTTTAAGCGTTCACTTTGTTAATCACTCTTTTATCTGTTGGTAAAACAGTTACTTCAAATTCTGAAATATAAGCATTTTCATAGTCCAATGCCTTAATATTAAAATTAGCAATTTTCATTTCATCATTAGCTCGAAATTTTGAGTCATTATTAAGCACAAATCCAGTAAGCGTCACCGCTTCACTTTCTTCCGTTTCTTTAAGCGTTGTATCAAAATATCTTTCAAAATCATATAATGTCACTTTACCTGAAACTTTAAATTTATTGTTTCCCATATCTACTATATTATCGTCATTCGTATCATCAAATTCTTCTCTAACAACACCAAATAATTCTTCATAGATATCTTTATCTGTAACAATCCCTGAAGTCCCACCATACTCATTAACGACGATAACGATTGGTGTTCTCTTAGATACCATAACATCCATAATACTATGAACTTCAGCATTTTCTTGAACGGCCGGAATATCACGCATAATTGTTGAAATCAAATTTGTCTTATCAATTTTTTCCTGTCGCAATAAATCATAACTATAAACGTACCCGATAACTTTATCTTTATCATTGTTAGCAATAACTGGGAACCTTGAATATCTAGTTCTCCAATATAAATTAACAACGTTTCTAATTGAATCGTCTACGTCTACTGCAACCATCGATGTTCGGTCAATCATGATATCTTCTGCCACTTTATCATTCATATCAAATGCTCGTCGCATGAATGTTAAATCTTCTTCATCAAGTTCACCAGCATTTGCGGATAATCGAGATAATGAGAGAATTTCAGTTTGCGAATAAATATCTTCTTCATTTTCAACTTCATAACCTAACAAATGCGTAATCCAATTTGCTGAACGATCTAAAATCCAAATTAATGGGTATAACACAATATGGAAAAACATAATAGGACGGACAATAAATAATAATACTGGCAATGGATCTGCAATTGCAATATTTTTAGGTACTAAATCAGTAAAAACAGCATGAATAACAGTAAAAATAAGAATTGCAGCAACCGATGCAATAGCATTTGCCATAGCCGCGGGTAATATATTTGATTGTATAATCGCATCTGCTATTGTTTTTTCACCAATCCAACCTAAAATCAAACTAGTTGAAGTGATTCCAACTTGGGCCGTTGACAGATACTCCGTTAGGTTCTCCGTCATATGAATAGCCCGCTTAATATTTTTAAGCGGCTTTTTCCCATACATATCTTTCAATGCACTAATACGGACACGAACCAACGCATACTCAGTCAGTGTAAATAACACAGACAAAAGTAATATTGCGATAATAACAATTACATTCACTAAATAATTTTCCGGACCAGAATCCAAGGTAACACCCTACTTTCAATTTGTTGTAATTTCTTAACTTCCATTATATCAAAAATATTGTTCATAAACTAGTTAACACTTTATCATTATATCTAAAATAAGGCTATCTAAATCGATATATCTTGGTATTATCTTAATTATAATTAAGAAGTGTCATTTTTAATTAGCCTTTTCGTAAACAACTATTACTTAAATAAGTTATAATAAAATTATCATATAAATAATTAGAATTGGGGATCTATAATGAATTTTTTAAAGAAATATGGTTTTTATTTAATGGCACTTGCCGTTATAAGTGAGTGGATTTTGCCTTTAGCATTAGCACCATTTGTACCTGGTTATTTGCAATTCACTAATTTAATTAGTGATTTTGGGGAAGTTGGCGTTCCAACTCATATGGCATTTAAAGTTTGGGAAGTTATAAATGGACTTCTTTTCTTACTTTCAGCACCAGCTTTCTATGAATATTTTAAAGGTACGTCAAAAAAATTAGCCAGCTGGTTTACCGCTATGTTAATTATTTTTAGTATGACCGATTGTCTTTTAACAGGAATTTTCGATCGTGCACTCACATCAAATACACAAAGCATTACGGGTATGATCCACAATTATTCGTCAGGCATTGGCGACACCGCTCTTTTGATTAGTATGTTTTTTTTATTAAAACTCTATCAAAAGCAAGGTAAAAAACTAATTACAACCCTTTTATTAGTTGCCTTTATTATTTCACTAGGAATTCAATTTTTATTTGTTTATCCAAGAATTATGCCAGATTCACAATTTAAAATTCCTTATCGTGGTTTGTGGCAACGTTTAAATTTATGGTTACTCTATATGCCATTTTTATTAATCTCTATCAAAAATATGTTTAAAAAAAGATAATACTAATTAATGAAATGCCTCACAATTATTAGACATAAGTCTAGTAATTGTGAGGCATTTTTATATCTAAATAATCGAGTAAGAAAGCAATCATCATACGCAGTTTCCAGACTAAAAGTACGTTAAATTAACTATTTGTTCACTACATTTAGAGTTTCTTTTGCTTCATAACAAACGTATTTCTTGCAAATTAAAAGACATAATTCCGATATTTTACCGGAATTATGTCTTGGTGTCTCAAATAATATATATCTCTACCCTTTTAATATACTATATTATCTAATATTCTTTATTAAAAACTTCATTATAGGGCTAGGCATTCTATCCTTTTTATCTACTGATTTTTTTTGATTTACAACTGCTAAAATCTGTAATAACGTAAAGGCAATCGAACTACGTTTCCTAAATGAAATATATTTTGGCTGCCATTTAGTTACATATTTATTTTTATACTTCTTTAGTCCCTGGAAACCATAAAAATGATACCCATATTCATAAATTAAATGAGCTATTTTTTCTTCCGCAAAACTAAATTTAGATTCACCTACATTCGACAATGGTGCCATACCCATATCGAATAATTCATAGCCGCCTTCTTTTGCTTGTTGAAAAAGGCTAATAAAGATTTTATCCATAATACCAGATGGCGCTTCTTCTCTACTATATCTCATCAAATCAATCGATAAGACCCTATTATTTCCGGTTGGCATCATTGTCGCAAAGGCAACCTTATGTCCCTCAGAATCATTAATAATAGCAATAGGCGCTTGATTAAGATAATATTCATCGAAAAATCCTAAAGAAAATCCTTTTTCAGCTTGTCCATTCAGCCAACTATCAGATATTTTTTTCAATTCTTGAATAGTTTCCTTTGAATAAGGGGGCTCGATCATTGCAAATGTATAGTTTTCTCGTTCAAATTTATTCATTAAAGCACGTTCAGAACGTCTTTTTTTACCAGCCAATTCAAATTCAGCTACTCTAACAAAACCTTCTTCACCCGTTTTAATGAAATCAAATCCAACTTCATGTAACATCATTGTTAACTTCGCATCAACTTCATAAAAAACTAATTCTAATCCTTCAATATCTGCGTCAACAATAAATTGATTAATTGCTTCACGAATAAACTCATGATTACCAACAGGTTCACCCATAACCACTAATTTATTCGATTTTTTTTGATAAAGGAAAAATACTTCGTCCTGTCCATCATTTTGATAGAAATAAACATTTTTATCCTTTAAAAATGAAAGATGACTGACTTCATTACCACCATAAGTATCAATTACATTTTTAACACGATCTGCTGGAAAATCTTGCTTACCAAATCGTTTATCCTTACCAGATAAGTACGTAAATGCAATCCATAACACCACAACTGCAGAAAGTAAACCTAGGAATCCTGATAGCCATATCTTTTCTGAAGGAAATAAGAATACATCTGGAACTTTACCCTTAAAGTGGAATTCTGGCATGTTATAGAATCCTACGATTGTGTATAAAATGAATGTTCCAGCAAATATACTTCCATCAATTAATAAACGGCCCCATGAATATTCAAATCTTTCACGATAAAATATTGGTTTAGATAATAGTGCACAAATGAGAATGATAGTTAAGAAAATAAGTATTGTTACTGAGAAATCATGCCACAATGTATTAGCAATACCCACGACAACAAAGATAATCATTGGCCAATAGACACGTTTAACTTTAGATTCAATACCTCGACCAATCCCAATCATTAAGAATGCAAGTATAATATTACTCATTTGATGAATGAAATAAAAGGTATAAGGATATAAGTAATTAATAATTGGATTAGTAAATGTAAATTCTGGAACCGTTGAAGCAAGTAATAAGATGATACCTGTCATATAGAAAAATAACACAAGTATAAAATGTGCTACTCTACTGAGTAAGATAACTGGTAGTCCATTTAAGTACTCATTAAGACGATGTCCTGAATCTTTAACGAATAATAATACCCCCACTAAGAATGGGAATATATAATAAAATAATCGATAAAACAATAACCAGATAACAGCTGTGCTATCCTGTACACCTAATGTTTGTAACCCTAAAATCATAAAGACATCAAAAGAACCTAACCCACCCGGAATCATTGAAATAACACCGATAATTGATGCGATAATAAATAACGGGAAGACAGCAACTAAATTAGATGTATCAACATTCATCATAAATCCGATATAAATGAAAAATAAACCAGCAGATCCCCATTCTAAGGAAGAGCCAAGTATTAACGTTAGTTCACGACCTAATGTTAAATCTGCAAAAAATTCTGAATCTCTTGTCTTTGTAATAATAAAAACAATTGGAAAATATAGGCCACCTAATAACAACCAGACCCAATACTGTCCGAATTGTGGTCCAATATTTAATCCAAAAATCATGAATAAAGAAACCCAACAATATAGTGATAGACCCGCAACTAAAAATAATGCTATTTTTGATATAGCAAATAGCACCTGTTTTTTAGACGCATTTTTACTATAAAAATTAGCTCTAAGTGATGCACCTAGTAGGCCACCAAATCCTGCTATGTTAGTCATTGTATTCGTTATCCAACCGCTTTGAAGAATGTATCGCCAAGAATACTTTTCTGGTAAAAATTTAACCATGACAAAATCATAAATCATCATCGGAAGGACAGCAATAAATCCAATTACCAACATTAATATAATGGATTTTACTGACTGTGATTCAAAACTTTGCTGAACTTGTTCACCATTTATATCCTTAAATATTTGTCCAACTTGGATAATAACAAAAATTAAAACTGATAAAACAAATAAAAGCTTAATTGCTGTTAATCTTTTTTTAATAAATTCATTACACGTACTAATTATTTTTTTCATTTTTTGAATCCCCCGATTTATTTTTTGTTACTTATACTCCCCCCGGAATATATAATACTATTTTTTCTTTTGTTCTACGTAACCTTCATTTCACAATAAAGTCTATATCGTTAATAAAATTAATGTAGTCTATGTAAAATTTGGTATAAAATAACTAACATCACCATAAAAATAATTTGCTTCGATCTAGTTACTATTTCTAAATTAACTCTTTTATCTACATACTAACTAATTTTAAATAAGCGCTGGTGATCATGCCAAACTGTGGACATTAATAAATAACTAATGATGTATATAGAAAAAGTTTAACATTAATTAATAATTCGACGAATTTCTAATTTTAAAGAGATTTCAAACGCTAATATTGGAATAGTTATCGCTATCCTTTAAATAGACGCTTCTAATTATGTTCGTTTATAGCTTACCCCCTCTACATTTTGTCCATTTTATTCAATATTTTTTCAGATATATGTTTATTTAAATACCTTACCACGATTTATTAACATAACCAAACATTTTGCAAAAAAATAGCACGATGATTTCCAATAAATTGGAAATCATCGTGCTTAAAATTATTCAAAAATAAAAATATTATTATTTGAGAGTAACTACTGCGCCAACTTCTTCTAAAGAAGCTTTCATTGCTTCAGCTTCGTCTTTAGAAATACCTTCTTTGATAACTGATGGAATGTTATCAACTAAACCTTTAGCGTCTTTAAGGCCTAAACCTGTAATTTCGCGAACGGCTTTGATAGCTTTAACTTTTTGGTCGCCAGCTTCTGTTAATTCAACAGTAAATTCTGATTTTTCAGCAGCAGCTTCGCCAGCACCAGCGCCAGCAGCAGCTACAGGAGCAGCAGCTGAAACACCGAATTCTTCTTCGATTGCTTTAACTAAGTCGTTTAAATCTAAAATGCTTGCTTCTTTTAAATCAGCAATGATTTTTTCTGTATCTAATGACATGTGTGTATCCTCCATTTTATGTGTACGATTTTGTGTGTACCTTTAGGTACCGATCATAGATGCTAAGTATTAAGCAGCAGGTTCTTCGTCTTTACTTTCTGCAACAGCGTTAATTGCATAAGCAACGTTGCGAACAGGTGCTTGTAATACTGAAAGTAACATTGAAAGTAAGCCATCACGACTAGGTAATGTAGCAAGAGCGTTAATTTCTTCTAACGTTGCAACTTTACCTTCAATGACACCACCTTTAATGCTAAGTGCTTCAGCAGTCTTAGCAAAATTAGCCATAATACGTGCAGGTGCAACAACATCTTCGCTAGAAAATGCGACTGCAGTAGGTCCAGAAAATACTTCTTCCATACCTTCATACCCTGCTTTTTCAGCAGCACGTACTAAAATCTTGTTTTTGATAACTTTCATTTCAACGCCTGCTTCGCGTAATTCCTTACGTAATGCAGTCACTTGTTCAACCGTTAAACCACGGTAATCCACAACAACTGCAGATGCAGCGTTATTGAATTTTTCAGTTACTTCATCCACAATTAATGCTTTTTGTGCGATAAATTCTTTACTCATAATTGATTCACCTCCTGTAGTCGTGTCAGAGCTTTTTTACAATAAAAAAACTCCGTGTCCACCAAGACACAGAGAGAGTAATACTTCACTCCTCGGCAGGTAAATTAAGGCTTGCGCCACCTGAGTCTTCGGTAGAATCATAAATTAATTGACTTCCATAAATTTAACACAGTTAGATATATGGGTCAACTAAAGAAATTTAATTATCTAATATTAGTTTTGAGCCAAGTTTAAGCTTGGACCAAATGTTGTAGCAACAGATAAATGTTTGATATAGCCACCCTTAACTGATGATGGGCGAGCTTTAACAATAACATCGTTGATAACATCAAAGTTACCAATTAATGCTGCATCATCAAATGATACTTTACCAATTGGAACATGAACATTTCCATCTCTATCAGTACGGTAAGTTACCTTGCCGGCTTTAGATTCTGAAACTGCTTTTTCAACGTCCATTGTAACAGTACCTGTTTTAGGATTAGGCATTAAACCTTTAGGTCCTAAGACACGGCCTAAACGTCCAACTTGGGCCATCATATCTGGTGTTGCAATAGCAACATCAAAATCTAACCAGCCACCAGAAATACGTTCAACCAAGTCATCATCACCAACAACGTCAGCGCCGGCTGCAAGTGCAGCTTTAGCTTTATCGCCTTTAGCGAATACAACAACAGTTTGGTCTTTACCAGTACCATTTGGAAGTACAACAGCCCCACGTAATTGTTGGTCTGCTTGTTTTGTATCTAAGTTTAAGTTGTAAGCAAGTTCAATTGTAGCGTCAAACTTAGCAAAGTCCATTTTCTTAGCTAATGCGATTGCATCAGTAATTGAATAGTTTTTACCTTCTTCAACTTGTTTTAAAGCGTCTTGATAATTTTTACCTTTTTTAGCCATCTTGAATTTTCCTCCTTGCAATATGTGGTCTAACGGATAAACCTCCCACTTGATACATCTATTTTCATAGAGTATCCGACCGAGAAGCGTGTTTGTAGTTAGGAATTAACCTTCTACAACGAATCCCATGCTTCGTGCAGTTCCTTCGATCATGCGCATTGCAGATTCAACACCTGAAGCGTTTAGATCTTGCATTTTAGTTTCAGCGATTTGTTGAACTTGAGCACTAGTTACTGTTGCAACTTTTTTAGTGTTAGGTTCGCCAGAACCACTTTCAACGCCTGCAGCTTTCTTTAAAAGAACTGCTGCGGGTGGTGTTTTTGTAACGAAATCGAATGAACGATCTTCGTAAACACTAATTACAACGGGAATTAACATACCAGCTTGGTCAGCTGTACGTGCATTGAATTCCTTTGTAAAGCCCATGATATTAATACCAGCTTGTCCTAATGCAGGACCAACCGGTGGAGCAGGAGTTGCTTTCCCTGCTGGAATTTGTAATTTAACGACGTTTGCTACTGTTTTAGCCACGTGACATACCTCCTTGTAAAATCCGTGCGTGGTAAATGGAGATATAAATTTCTCCTCCCACTGTATGCAGAACATACTAATATAATATAACACCCAGATGGGTTCCACGCAATCTTATTTATGCTTTTTCCATAAAAATGTGTAAATTGATTCATCAACTCGTTTATTTTCATGTAATAATCTGTGTGCTGCTCTTCGACCGCTCACAATAAGTTCCTGATAATTAAGCTGATTTTCAACTAAATAGCGAAGTGATAAAACACTATTAATGGAAACAGCGCCATCATTGCCATTTTTCAAATCGCCAGCAATATTTAAAAATTGTAAATTCTCCGGTAGATGCTGCATTGCCTTTTCAAAATACTGGTAGAGTGAAGTCGTTTCCACTGGACCTTTATCAGTTAAAAATAAATCTTCAATGATAGGCGTATTTTGTGCTACATTATGATCATTGTATGGTGCACCAATTGAAATGGCATGTGCCACCATTGGGACATCAGTCATATCTCTGTATTCTGTCATATAGCGTAATATACTGACACTACCCATTGAATGCCCAACAAAATCGACCTTTTCAATGGCATAAGCGCCATATAAAAATTGCATAATATAATGTAACCATAAGCTTTGTTTTTCAACAGGAGCTATATTATTTTTAAATAAAACTTGAATGAATGGTTGCGCAGATCTTAATTGACCTTCAACATGTAAACTACCATTATCATCAACTATGATAACCATATCTTTACGACCATAGCCTGCTCGTTCAAAACGGGCAATCATTGGGCCAAAAGAAAGTCGATTACCACTATAACCGTGAACAAATAGTGTTGGGGTCATCTTGTCGCTAGGTACAATTGGATCAGAGGCATCAATTGAAACATGCCCTAATCGTCTAAATTTATTCCCAATGAAAAAACTTGTGCCTGCTCCTAGACCTAACAAGCCTATCTTCAAAAGTCCCTTAGTCATTAAATCACCTTCTACTTTTGTGAGTTATCACCCTAGCCTAATAATTTATCTACTTGATCAAAGTTCAATTCTGTACTTGTTTCACGACCAAACATATCAATATCAACTTTAAGTTTTAATTTTTCATTATCAATTTCCGTTACTTTACCGATAAGGTTAGCAAATGCACCTTCAATAATTGTGACAGATTCACCAATTTCAATGTCCAATTCTTGATGACGAGCACTCATACCCAAACGACGAAGAATCAATTCTACTTCTTCAGGTAATAGTGGTGCTGGTTTACTTCCGGCCCCATGAGAACCAACGAACCCAGTTACGCCTGGTGTATTACGAACAACATACCATGATTCATCTGACATACCCATCTCAACTAAAACATATCCAGGGAATGTTTTCTTCATATCTGTTTTTTCTTTACCATTTTTAACTTCACGTTCTTCTTCTTCAGGAACAACTACACGGAAAATAAAATCTTCCATACCCATTGATTGTGCACGTGATTCAATATTTGTTTTAACTTTATTTTCGTAACCAGAGTAAGTATGTAAGACATACCAACTTTTTTCGATTGATTCCATTATATATATCTCTCCTTAAATTATCAGCTTCATTTTTCTCAAACAAAAAAAACTCCGCATCAACGAAGTTTTCTCACTTGTGTCATTATATCAAAACATCAGTTAAATAGCTATTCTTCTATGAAAATAGGGTTAAGAATGCAGAAGCACCTGAATCAACAATCCAGAAGAAAATCGCAAACATAATTGCAGTTACAACAACAGTTGTTGTATCACGACGTAGTTCCTTACCTGTTGGCCAAGTTGTTGCTTTAATTTCTACGATAACACTTTTAAGAAATGCATTAATTTTTCTCATAACTATCCCCCTATTTTGTTTCACGATGTAACGTATGTTTATTACAATATTTACAAAATTTATTTACTTCTAAGCGTTCGGTTCTGCTCGGTTTTGCAGCTACAATATAATTTCGTGAGCCACAAACGATACAAGCCAATGCTACTTTTCTTTGTGCCATGACTTTTTCTCCTTAATGTAAAGTTAACTAACGCTAACTTCGACTAACATTTTTAAAGAATACACTCATTTTACATTAAAAGAAAGAAAAAAGGAACCACCCTCTTTTCTTTCTTTCCTAATTATCGATTTTCTTTAAAAAATAACCCAAGCTTACTCTTACACCTTGAGATAGATCCTAATACCTTTTTCATATCGCACTCTAAAATAAGCGCAATTTCTTCTGGCTTTTTCATTTGATAATAAAGTAAAACAAAAGTACTTCTTTCTAACTCTGACAATTTCAATTCAAAATCATCCAATTTTTCTTGAAGGATAATTCTGTCATCTGCCAATATCTCACAATAAAACGAAGGCCGTTCACATTCACCATAAGTTTCTTCATATCGTTCCAAAGAATGCGAGTTCGCATCAGACAGCCTTTTAGTCGCTGATTGTTTGCGAATTAAACTAAAAATACAATTCGATAGACTGGTTTTAAAATACTGTCCAAACGTAATTCCTTTGTTCGGTTGGTAATTTTTTAATGCTTTAAAACAAACAGCTCTAGCCTCTTGTAAAAAATCTTCAGTATCCCATAATTTTAGATAGTATTTACGAATCATCGAATAAACCATTGGACGATATCGTTCAAATAACGGTTCAAATTTATGTTCTGCACCTAATTTAATTTGGCAAATCAATTGAAAATCTGTTTCGTTTTCAGTACTCCGGTAAGTTTCATCTAACAAGTAGACTCTCCATATCCGGGTCTCCATTTTTCAATATACCAAACATAATGACTGATTACAACAGTTGCTTAGTCATGTGATAGGTGATCACGCAATTCAGCCAGACTATCTAATTGTTCTGAGTCCCATGGTGAACGACGAACCGATGCCTCCGTTTGATATTTTTTGGCTTGTTGAGCAACTTCTTTTTTAGATTCATTAATGTCTTTGTATAACTCCCATGCAGGAATTCTTAATGCACCTTGTGAGAAAATAGTCCACTGTTCTGCTTGATCACTCGTTGCAACAGTTACCTGTGTGAGTTTAGTCTGTAACTCACCTATCATTGCTTCAATATAACTATCAGCCGTCTGACCCTCTGCTGTCCAAATAATCTCTAATCCATATTTTGTATAACTCTTTGATAGTCCTGGAACATACATTGCATCAAAGACAACGATTAACCGAGAGTCAATCTGTTTATGATAATTTGATAATTTGTGCAGTAGCAAGTCACGTGCTTCATCAAGTCGCTCTGATTGTTTCAATCGATTTAATTCTGGCCAATTACCAATCATATTATAGGCATCTACAACCAAAATTTGCTTTTTCATTATTATTTACCCCTAGAAGTAAATCCTTGATAAATAAGTAAACTGGCTGCGACACTGGCGTTTAAACTTTGAACGTGTCCAACCATTGGAATAGTCAACATACCATCACAAGCTTTTTTCAATAACGGTGAAATACCTTTACCTTCGTTACCAATTACGAGGGCTGTGGGTCCTTTAGCATCCCATTCACGATAATCTTGTCCATCCATATCTGTTCCGAAGACCCATAATCCGGCCTTTTTCAATTCATTTACAGTATTTACCAAATTAGTTACGCGAGCAACTGGCATATATTCAATTGCACCTGTTGACGTCTTAGCAACTGTTGACGTTAAACCGACTGCGCGACGTTTTGGAATAATAATTCCATGTACACCCGCAGCATCGGCTGTTCTCATAATTGATCCTAAGTTATGTGGATCTTCAACATTATCTAAAATAAGGAAAAATGGTGGTTCATCTTTATCAGCTGCACTTTTGAAAAGATCTTCAATAGTTGCATATTCAAATGCGGCAACTGCTACAATAACGCCTTGGTGATTTTGTTGATCTGATAATAAATCTAATTTACTTTTAGGAACTAGTTGTGTGATAATACCTTTTTTCTTAGCTAACTGTTCAATACCACTTAAAACATCTGATTTTAATCCAGTTTGTAAAAATAATTTGTTAATTGATTGATTACTTTTTAACGCTGCTTCTACAGGGTGACGACCAATAATAAAATCGCCAGCCTCTTCACTACTTCTTGGTTGTCCCATTTAAGTTCTCCTTTTCAACGGTGTTAATACACCATTTTGCCAATTCGGCCAATCTATCGTTTTGATTACTCAAAAATAAGTAGCCAAACAATGCTTCAAATCCAGTTGAAATACGATACGTTATTACTGATGTATTTTTAGCTGAAGTATGACTTTTAGCATTACGTCCACGTTTAAAGTAGTCTATTTCTTCTTCAGTTAAAATATTATTTTCTGTCATTTTATCTATCAAGAAAGCTTGTGCTTTGGCTGATACATAATGTGTTGCTTGATGGTGTAATTGAGTTGGTCTTGTAAGTCCTTGTACAAGTAAGTGTTTACGAACAAATACTTCATAAATACCATCGCCCATATAAGCTAACGCAATCCCATTCATTTGTTGATAATCTGCATTATTTTCCATTAGTCTTTTCTCCATCTAGTTCCTTGTGGTGTGTCTTCCAAAATAATTCCTTCTGCTGCAAGTTGATCTCGAATTTCATCGCTTTTTTGAAAATCTTTTTGTTTCTTAGCTTCTATTCTTTGTGCAATTAATTTTTCAACTCTGATATCTAGAGCATCAGCTACTTGTCCAAAAGCTAATCCAAAAACTGATGTCATTTCTTTAAAAATTTCTAACAAGTGATTAATTGAATCTCGTTCCACTTGTTTGTTTTCAGAATAGACATTCATTTTCTTAGCTAAATCATAGATAACTGCAATACCATTTTGTGAATTAAAATCATCATCCATAGCAGTTTCAAAATTGGATAAGCTCTCATTAATTTGATTTTCTATTAATTTATTTTCTCCTGAAATAGCATCGTTCAATCGATAAGTTAAGTTATCAAATGCTGTTTTCAATTTATTTAAATTATTAGTCGCTTCATCAATATTCGCTTGGCTATACTGAATTGGACGGCGGTAATGCGTTGTTGCCATAAAGAAACGGATAACTTGTGGATTGACTTCTTTAATCATATCATGCACCGTAACAAAATTACCTAGTGATTTACTCATTTTTTCATCATTTTCACCAATTGTTACAAATCCATTATGCATCCAATAGTTAGCAAATTTTTGACCCGTTTCAGCTTCACTTTGAGCGATTTCATTTTCATGATGTGGAAACATTAAATCCTGTCCACCACCATGAATATCAATCGTTGGACCTAGGTATTTTGTTGCCATTACAGAACACTCAATGTGCCAACCCGGACGGCCCTTACCAAATGGAGAGTTCCAAGAAAGATCATCATTTTTGACTGATTTCCAAAGTGCAAAATCAATTTCATCTTCTTTTCGAGCCGTTTCTTCAGTATCAACATGCTGACTGGCACCTTGTTCTAATTCGTTGATATTTTGATCAGATAATTTACCATAATCTGGAGATTTACGCGTTCTAAAATAAACATCCCCATCAGATACATAAGCATAACCTTTATCAATTAAATTTAATATAAATTGAATGATATCATCAATATTTTCTGTCGCCTTTGGATTTTTAGTTGCTGGTTCAATCGCCAATGCCTTGGTATCTTCCATGAAAGCAGCAATAAACTTATCGGCTAATTGTTGAACTGTTATATGGTCTTCTTTAGCAGCTTTGATCATTTTATCATCAACATCTGTAAAATTAGATACATAGTTAACTTTAAAATGACGATATTCAAAATATCGACGAATTGTATCAAACGCAATAGCACTTCGCGCATTTCCAATATGAATATAGTTATAAACGGTTGGCCCGCAAACGTACATACTAACTTTCCCAGACACAAGTGGTTTAAAAACCTCTTTTTGATTCGTTAATGTATTATAAATTGAAATCATTTTATCACCCGCCATTTAATCTTTTTGTTAAAAAAAGACGTCTTTTATATACTTATAAAAGACGTCTTCAACGTTGTTCCACTCCTTAAGATGTAGTGAACCTACATCCAACAATGAGTTAACGTTCATTACACGACTATAATTACTTTGTTCATCATAGCATTTTAAAGAGGCACTTCACAACTAACGTTTGTTTTCTCACATCACCGAAAACTTTCTAAAAAACGCCAATAAGTTGTTACTCTCTCTTATCAAAAATTATTTTGTATTCATTTCTTCTAACGTTTTGTTCAAATGAGCTAATGCTTTTTCACGACCAAGCAATTCGATTGATGCTGGTAGTTCTGGTCCATGCATTTCACGCGTTGTTGCAATACGGATTGGCATATATAATTGACGACCTTTAATTTTTGTATCTTTTTGAATTGATTTAATTGTTGCTTGGATAGCAACAGCATCAAAAATATCAATCGTTTTAATGCGTTCAGCAAATTCTTTTAAAACTGTTGGTGCTGTTTCAACAGCTAACTCTGCCTTTGCTTCATCATCAAGAACAGGTGGTTCGCTTAAAAATACTTCTGCCATTTCAGTAATTTGACCTGTATATGACATTTGTTGCTTATAAAGGCTAATTAATTTACGAGCCCATTCAATTCTTTCTGCACTTGGATCAGCTTCAATTTTACCATCTTGAATTAATTGACGTAAAGCCAAATCCATTACTTTATCTTCATCAGCTGTTTTAATATATTGATTATTAATCCATTCTAATTTTTTACCATCAAATGAAGCTGGTGACTTGCTTAAACGTTTAGGATCAAACATTTTAATCAATTCTTGGCGAGAGAAAATTTCACTTTCGCCAACTGGTGACCAGCCTAATAAGGTAATGAAGTTTACCATAGCTTCTGGCAAGTAGCCTAATTCACGATATTGTTCAATGAATTGGAGAACATTTTCATCACGTTTACTTAATTTTTTTCCTGTTTCTGTATTGATAATTAATGTCATATGTCCAAAGATAGGTGCATCCCAGCCAAATGCTTCATAAATCATCAATTGCTTAGGCGTATTGGCAATATGGTCATCCCCACGAAGAACATGCGTAATTTCCATCAAGTGATCATCAACAACAACAGCAAAGTTATATGTTGGCATACCATCACGTTTTTGAATAACAAAATCGCCACCAATAGTATTGGAATCAAAGGTAATTTCACCTTTAACAATATCTTTAAATTCGTATTTTTTGTTTGCTGGAACACGGAAACGAATAACAGGTGTTAAACCGGCAGCTTTTGACTCTGCAATTTTAGCAGTAATCTCATCATCAGACATACCTGCATATTCGTATTCATAATGTGGCATTTCATTACGTGCTTTTTGAGCATCACGGTCTGCTTCGAGTTCATCTTCTGTTTTATATGACTCGTAAGCTAAATTTTTATCCACTAATTCTTGGATTAATGGTAAATAGATATCTTTACGTTCTGATTGACGATAAGGACCAAATTCTCCTGGTTTGTCAGGACCTTCATCCCAATCCATGCCTAACCATTTTAAGTTATCTAGTTGGCTGCGTTCACCATCAGCAATATTTCTCTTTGTATCAGTATCTTCAATACGGATAACAAAAGTACCCTTTTGACTTCTCGCAAATAAGTAATTAAATAGAGCGGTACGAGCATTTCCAATGTGTAAATGTCCAGTTGGACTTGGTGCATATCTGACACGAATTTTATTTTTAGCCATGATAACGCCTCTTTCTTTTTTCTGTATTTAGTTACTACGATATAAACCGTTTATTTAAGGCTTTATTCAACTAATCTAGTTTACAATGAATCGGATAAAAAATAAAGCCAATAATCTTAGTATTGACTTTATTTCTTATCGTTTATTTTTTTCATTGAATGTAATGGTTTTGCAAAAATCATTCTTCCAGCATCCGTTTGAAGTGCACTTGTAACGACAACGTCAATTGATTTGTTTAGGAAATACTTTCCTTCTTCCACGACAACCATTGTTCCATCATCCAAATAAGCAACACCTTGTTGACGCTCAGAACCATTTTTTATTACCATAACATGTAATTGTTCTCCAGGAATAACCCGAGGTTTCAATGATTTAGCTAGTGCATTTACATTCAAAATCTGGACATTTTGAAATTCGCTAACTTTGTTTAAATTAAAATCATTTGTGACAATAACCCCATCAATCGTTTTAGCTAATTTAATTAACTTACTATCTACTTCTTCAATTTCTTCAAAATCACCTTCATACATTTCAATCGGCATGATTTTTTCATCTTGAAGTTTATTTAAAATATCTAATCCTCTACGACCCCGAACACGTTTGATACTATCAGCTGAATCTGCAATATATTGGAGTTCATATAAAACAAAATTAGGAACTAATAATGTTCCTTCAATAAAGCCAGTTTTAATCAAATCATAAATCCGGCCATCAATTAAGATATTTGTATCTAATATTTTATATTCATGATAATTATCATTGACATTACGGTCTAGTAAACTACTTTCAACGACATCACTTTTCTTATTTTTTGATGCAAATAATTTACGCCAATCCTCCAAACGATTAGTTCCTATAACAAAACCCAAGTATCCAAGTAAAAATAGTAACAAAACGGGTACAATTGTGTTCAATAGCCATATTTCTGATCGATAGAATGGTGTTGAGATTAAAATTGCAATAACCATACCAACAATAGTTGAAACACTCGCTGTTAGTAGCATCATTGGGCTTTGATTAGTTAAATAATTTTCAATATTTGCCAGTAATTTTTCTAGTGGCGTTATGATAAATAAAGATAGAATAAGAGCTAAACCGACACCTATTAAAAAATTAACAACACTATTATTTAATATACCAATCTCCGCAATACTCACTAATTTCCAAAAAAGTGGTAGCAAACTAACACCAATTCCACCGCCGACTAGTGCAACAACACCTTTAATAATATTTCTACGCATTGACAACTCCTCCTTTCTAACTAAACACTACTTTTAGTGCTTCGCTTAGTGTAGCAACACCAACAACTGTAATTCCTTTAGGTGGTGTCCATCCTGATAAATTATTTTTAGGAATAAAAATTCGTTTAAATCCAAGCTTTTGTGCTTCAGCAACCCGTTGTTCAATCCGATTAACACGTCGAATTTCACCAGTCAATCCAATTTCACCTACAAAACTGTCTGCAGGGTCTGTTTCTTTATCTCGATAACTTGACGCAATACTAACAGCAATCGCTAAATCAATAGCTGGTTCATCTAATTTTACGCCACCAGCCGCCTTAAGATAAGCATCCTGGTTCTGTAATAATAAACTTGCACGTTTTTCAAGAACGGCCATTATTAATGACACACGATTGTGATCAAGCCCTGTAGTTGTACGCTTCGCCGTTCCGTAAACTGTTGGTGTGATTAATGCTTGAACTTCAACCAAAATAGGTCGTGTTCCTTCCATAGATACAACAATAGCAGAACCTGTTGCGCCAGCCAAACGTTCTTCTAAGAAAATTTCTGATGGGTTTGCAACTTCAAATAACCCACCTTCACGCATATCAAAAATTCCAATTTCATTTGTTGAACCAAATCGGTTTTTAACAGCGCGTAAAATACGGAACGTGTGATGCATATCTCCTTCAAAATAAAGGACTGTATCAACCATATGTTCCAAAATTTTGGGACCAGCAATTGCACCACCTTTTGTTACATGTCCAACAATAAAAATCGTAATACCATTCGTTTTAGCAATTTGTAATAATTCAGCAGTTACTTCTCGAATTTGAGAAACACTGCCAACTGCAGCAGACATTTCTGGTTCTTGCATTGTTTGAATTGAGTCAATGACTACGTAATCAGGATTTAATGTCTCAATATTTTGACGAATATTACCCATATCTGTTTCAGGGTAAAGATAAAATTTCTGACCTCCAACACCGAGGCGCTGTGCACGCATTTTAATCTGAACAGCACTTTCTTCACCAGAAACATATAAGACAGTTCCGCCAGTTTGGCTTAGTTGACCAGAAACTTGTAAAAGTAATGTTGATTTACCAATGCCTGGATCACCACCAATTAAAACTAATGACCCGGGTACAACACCACCACCAAGAACACGATTTAATTCACCTAACTCAGTTTCAACACGTTCTTGTTCTGCCATTGAGATATCATCTAATAGTTCTGGTTTAACAGAAGCTCCAGTAAAACTGACACGAGCTTTACGATCTGCTTTTTGTGATTGTTCACGCTCTTCTACCATCGTGTTCCATTCGTTACAGTTAGGGCAACGACCCAAATACTTTGGTGAGGTGTATCCACAGTTTTGACATACAAATTGCGTTTTTACTTTTGCCATACAAACTCCCCACCCTTTCATTATAAATTCTATTGTTAATATTTTATCACATAAACGACAACCTGTAATTTCAATTGAAATTCTTAATCATTCTATAATAACTATTTACCTGATGAACCAAATCCGCCAATACGTTTTGTAGCGGTCACCTTTTCATTATCAACAGTTAAATAGGGCATAAAAATCCCTTGGCCTATCCGATCTCCTTTTTTTACCATTTGATCTTTTAAACTAAAATTAACAATTTGTATGAAAATTTCACCTTCATTTTTTTCGTTATTATAGTAATCAGAATCAATAACACCAATTCCATTTGGTAAAATCAGTCCACGTTTTAAGGGGCTACTTGAACGATTTGCTAATAATAAAAATTCATTATCTAGCATATACGCTTTAATTCCTGTGGGAATTAAATAAGGTTTCAAAATTTTATTTGCTTGAATGAGCTCTTCTTCAGCCACCGATTCACGATGCCTAATTAGCCATAAAACCTTTAAAAATCCACTTTTCCAGATTGAAGGTAATGTAAAATCTTCAGCTGCAGCTAAGTCATATCCTGCCGAAGTTGTTGTTGATCGAACGGGTAAGTCAATTTTCCCTGCATATTTAGTAACAATTTCAAATCCTCTTGTTTTCATTTGTTTATCCCCGTAATCTGTTTACTTTTTATCTTACCTCATTTATGACATAAATGGCTAGTTTTTGGGCATTTTTTAATGGTATAATTACATTCAAAGGGAAGGTGTTCAAATGGATTTCCAACTAAATGAAACCGATTTACGCGTGTACAACGTTAATGACGAGTTAATTAGTCGAATTAGTTTTACCATGATTAATGCTAATCAGACAATGGTCATTGAACATACTTGGGTAGCTGACAATCAGCGTCATCAAGGGCTTGCAAAAAGTACAACTGATTACTTAATTAAACAAGTTATTCTAAATCAGCAAACTATTTTACCATTATGCCCTTATACAAAGTTTTATTTTAGTGAACATCCAGAACTTTTAGAATTAATTTATACACCTAAATAAAAAATAGGAGAGTGACACACATGAATCAAGACAATTTAAAAAAATTAGTTGGACAAAAAGCTGTCGAGTTTATTAAAGACGGTATGGTTGTTGGACTTGGTACAGGCTCAACCGTTAAATTTATGGTAGATGCATTAGGTCAACGTGTTAAAAATGAAAACTTATCAATTATCGGTGTTTCAACATCAATTAGAACTGAAGAACAAGCAAAATCACTTGGTATTCCAGTTAAATCAGTTGATGAAGTTGACCACATTGATTTAACAATTGATGGTGCAGATGAAATTGATGACCATTTCCAAGGTATTAAAGGTGGCGGTGCTGCTCATTTATTTGAAAAAATTGTTGCTATTAATTCAAATCAAAATATGTGGATTGTTGATGAAAGTAAAATGGTTCATACGTTGGGTAAATTCCCTCTTCCCGTTGAAGTTATCCCTTACGGTAGTCATCAATTATTCAAAAAATTAGAAGCTAAAGGATTTAATCCCAAATTTAGAACTGTTGATAATGAAAATGTTTTAACTGACTCTAAAAATTTTGTCATCGATTTATATTTAGGTGAAATAAACGATCCTGCTAGCATACAAGATTATTTAGCTAAACAAGTTGGTGTTGTAGAACAAGGTCTATTTTTAGATTGTGTAAATACGGTTATCGTTGGACGTCAAGATGGTCCTGAAGTTTTACACGCACGTTCTGACACCTTTACAATTAAATAATTCTAAAGAAGAGCTAATTTTTATTGGCTCTTTTTAAATACGCAAATTGATTTTATTTAAAAATGAGAATTTTCTTTTCTTTTTAACATTGTTTACTAATCTAACGAGATATATTATAATAGCCACAGTACTTAAATCTTATATAGGAGTGTGATTTTTTTGACACAATCAATTAGTTCAGAACAACTCGCAAAATTCCAAAAAAATTTACATGCACGTGAAAGCCATGAAGTTATTGAACGTGCCGTTACAAAAAATGGTATTTTAGCAAATAGTTACGATTTAAAAGCCCAAGCTAAAATGGAACCTGTTTTCTCAATTGATCTGGATGTTGGTAATGTTTCTAACCAAAAGCAATCAGGTCGTTGTTGGATGTTCGCCGCATTAAATACAATGCGTCATGACATGAAAACAAATTTTAAAGTTGCCAAAGATTTTGAATTGTCACAAAATTTCACTTACTTCTGGGATAAACTTGAAAAAGCAAATTACTTTTATCAAAATGTTCTTGAAACAGCTGATAAACCAACTAGTGACCGTACCGTTTCATGGTTAATGACAACTCCACAACAAGATGGCGGCCAATGGGATATGATCGTTGCAATTATTGAAAAATATGGTGTTGTTCCTCAATCTGTGATGCCTGAAACATATAATAGTTCTAAATCAAGCGAAATCAATTCAACTTTAAACTTAAAATTAAGAAAAGATGCTGTTGATTTACGTGAACTCGTTGCTGCCGGAACAAGTTCAAAAGAAATTGAAGTCGTCAAAGAAGCTAAACTTACTGAAATTTATCGTTTATTAGCATACAGTTTTGGTGAACCTCCTGCAACATTTGACTTTGAATATCGTGATTCTGATAATGAATATCATATTGATAAAAATTTAACACCAAAAACATTCTATGAAAAATTTATCGGTTGGGACTTAGATGAATACGTCTCAATCATTAATGGTCCAACAGATGATAAACCTTACAATAATATGTACACAGTTGATCGTCTTGGAAATGTTGTTGATGGGCGTCCTATTCGCCATTTAAACATTAACATGGCTGATTTTAGAGATGTTGCCATCAAACAATTACAATCTGGCGAGAGCGTCTGGTTCGGTTGTGATGTTGGTCAATCGTCTGAACGCCAAATTGGTATTATGGATACTGAACTTTATCATAAAGATGAATTGTTCAATATTGATCTAGCTTTATCAAAAGCTGAACGCCTTGATTACGGTGAGAGTCTAATGACTCATGCTATGGTTCTAACAGGTGTTGATTTGGTTAATGATCAAGCAACCAAATGGAAAGTTGAAAACTCATGGGGCGAAAAAGTTGGTAATAAAGGCTTCTTCGTTATGAGTGATGACTGGATGGAAGAATATTGTTATCAAGTTGTCGTTAACAAAAAATTCTTACCAGAAAAATTACAAGCTATTCTAAAAGAAGAACCTAAAGTCCTTGCTCCTTGGGATCCAATGGGTGCATTAGCATAATTAAAAAAGTAACAACAATATTGAATTGTTGTTACTTTTTTTGTGTTAAAATTTTTTTGCTTTTAATTGTTAAATCATCATTTAATGTATACCAAATAGGGACACCATTCGGAACCTCAACGCCATCAATATCTGCATCTGAAATATTTTCTAAATATTTTATCAATACCCTAAGTGTACTGCCATGTGCGACAATCAACTGGTTATTACCTTGTCTTAACTCTGGGGCAATGACATCTTGCCAGTAAGGTAAAATCCGTTTAAATGCCATTTCTAAGCTTTCTGATGTTGGTAAGCTACTTTTAACACGTTGCTTGTACCGTCTATCATTATCAGGTACAGATAAACTAGGTGGGATAGTCGTATAACTACGGCGCCATTGGGCTACTTGTTTAATACCGTAGATACGTTTGGTTTCATCTTTATTTAAACCGCGCAAGGCACCATAATGTCGTTCATTAAGACGCCAATTTTTCTGTATTGGAATCCAAAGTTGATTCATTTCTTCCATCATAATATTACTCGTTTTAATAGCTCGTTTTAAGACAGATGTATGAACCTGTGAAAATTGAATATTTGTATTAAGAATAACTGTTCCTGCAACTCTAGCTTCAGCGATGCCCTTAGCCGTTAATGGAACATCTGTCCAACCGGTGTATTCATTATTTTGATTTGCTAGACTCTCACCATGTCTTACCATGACTAATTCAACCATTATTAAAACCTTCTTCACTCTTCATTAATACTCATTATAACAAAAAAGACTTAAAACAACATTGTTGTCTTAAGTCTTTTAATTATTTATTTTACTCGACCAGCAAAATCTGGTTTCCAGTAAGCACTCATTGTGCTAATTTTAACATTTTGTCCTTCAGTTGGAGCTTCAGCAAATTGACTTCCACCTAAGTAGATAGCAACATGGTATGATGATCCTTTTGATCCCCAGAAAAGTAAGTCTCCAGGTTGTGCTTGAGAAACTGATTCATAGCTAACTTGTCCTTCTTGAGCAACAGTGTAGCCACCAATAGATTTTCCAGCAGCATGAGCATAAACATAACTAGTAAATCCTGAACAATCAAAACCGCTCAATGATTTTCCGCCCCATACATATGGGATGCTCTTTGTTGTTAATGATCTTGCTAGAGCAGTAATACTACTTGTATCAAGACTTGAAGCACTCACAGCACTTGTTGCTGCTTTTTTACTTGAACTATTTGTAGTTGAAGTTGTGACAGCTTTTTCACTTGAAGCTGAAGTATTTGAGCTTTTTACTGCTTTATTACTTGAAGTATCTGTACTTGCAGCTTCAGTTGCTTTTGATGCAGCTGCATCTGCTGCTGCTGCATCGTTCTTTTCATTTGCTGCTTTAGTTTCTGCTGCTGCTTTTTCAGCAGCTTTTTCTGCTGCTTTTGCTTTATCGATAGATGATTGTGTATCTGATTTTTTTGTATCAATTTGTGCTTTTAATGTATTTGCGTTTGCTTGTTTAACCGCTAGTTCAGCTTGTTTGTTTGTATATTCTTTAACTGTTTTTTGTTGATCTGCAGCCTTTTCATCTAATTCAACTTTAGAAGATTTAACTTCTGCTTTATCAGCTTTTTGTTGTTTAGCAGCTTTTTGACCAGCACCAACTAATGTTGTAACTGTTCCCACACGTTTGAAGGCATCAACAACACTTTTTGAATCTGAAACAAATTCAACCATGCTTGCTGTACTTCCATCAACTTGTAAAGCACGTGTTTGATCAGCTAATTGTGAATCTCTTTGTGAAATTTCAACATTTAATCTGCTGATCTTCTTACCTAATTTGTATTGATCTGATTCAAGTTTTGCAGCTGTATCTTTAGCATCCTTAACTTCAGCTTGAGTTGAAGTAATTTCACTATTAATTGTTGCTAATTTTGCAGCAACTTTAGTGCTCTTGCTATTTAATTTAGCAATCGTGCTTGTTAGTTCAGTTACACTATCTGAAGCGTTAGCTTGTTCTGCAACTGCGCTCATTCCAATAAGTGTAGCTGTCATCATCATTACTTTAGCAATTTTACTATTAATTTTCAAAAGGCACTCTCCTAGTTGATTTCATAATTATTATTTAATTTTAGCGTATTCGTTTTTCTCGACTAGAATAGAATAGCACGGTTCTTAGGTACATACCATTACGGTTAGTTTACATTCGAATTTAATTTACATCTTTTAATTTCAGTATGATTACACAAATGTTACAAAAGGCCATTTCCATTGTTTTTATCCCTCTTATTTGTTGTTAAATAGGCATTTACGAGTTCTATATTAAAATGACAAAAGCGTAATACAATTAGTCGTTTTTCACTGATTTAACATTACTTAATTAATCAAAGTTGTCCTTTTCATTCTTTTACATTTTTTCAATTATTTAATAATACCGTAAGAAAAAATTTTTTTTGCTTTTTATCCCTTTTTTTATCGTATAATCAGCTTAATTAATGTAATGAAAGGTATGAATAAATATGGCTAAAAATAATAACTTGGGAATGCCATCTCCAATAAAAGGCAGTTCTCAAAGCAATAAAAATAAGCATCCAATACTGTGGACACTATTGATAATTATGATTTTAGGTATTGCTTCTGGAGGTGTATATGCCTATTCAGTATTCACACATACTGAAGATACCGTCGCAAAAACTTACAAGAAAACCAAAGCAAAAAAATTAAGAAATGTTTCCAGTATTTTGAGTGAGAAAAAACCTTTTTCAATTCTATTAATGGGGACTGATACTGGCGCACTTGGTCGAAGTGATACAGGACGCACGGATACAATGATCGTTGCAACAGTTAATCCAACAACAAATAAAACTACCTTAACAAGTATTCCTCGTGATACTCAAGTTAAAATTGACGGAAGTGATGAAAGCTCTTCAAAAATAAACAGTGCCTATACCTATGGTGGCAAAGATGGTTCAACATCTGCTGTTAATACTGTTCAAAATTTATTAGATATCCCAATTGATTATTATATGTTAATTAACATGAATGGATTAAAGAAAATTGTTGATACCGTTGGTGGTGTTGATGTCAAACCATTACTTTCATTTAAACTTGAAGGAACTCATTATAAAAAAGGTAAGACAATCCATTTAAACGGCAAACAAGCCTTAGCTTATACGCGAATGCGTCATTCAGATCCACTAGGTGATTATGGCCGTCAAAAACGTCAAAAACAGATTATTACAGCAATTACCGGAAAAGCTAAATCTGTAAATTCACTCGCAAACTACAAAAAATTATTAAAAACAATTGACGGAAACATGGTAACTGATCTTAGTTTTAATGATATGCTCACAGTAGAAACAAACTACAGCGCCGCTACAGAATCAATTCACTCTGATTTCTTGCAAGGAGTAAGTACAGATGTTGATGGTCTTTCATATGAAGTTCCAACATCGACTGAAAAGAAACGCGTCTCAAATGCTATTCGTTCTCAATTAGGTTTAAACAAATCAACACAAGCCTTTACTAGTTTAGAACAGCAACTCTCTAAATAAATAGATATAAAAAAGAAACGGACCTCAATTAAAATTTGAGGTCCGTTTCTTTTTTACCAATTTTCTAAAAACTTTTGGTATTTCATTTCTCTTTGTTCAATAAGTTCATTAGATGATTTAGTCGCTAGGTTCTTCAGCAATTCATTTAGACTACTGTCCATTAGACTTATTGTTGCTGCCTGATTAGTTTCTGGCAATACCACATCAATCAATCCAATATTAAATAACTCAGTAGCCGTCATTGGCAAACTTGTTTCAATCTCATTTGGATTAGTTTTCTTCAAAATAGCACTAACGGCTTCTGGAGATGCTACTGAAAATAAGCTATTTTCAACCATCATAATAGCATTTGCATTTGCTAAAGCCAGTGCACCACCGCTTTGACCTTCACCTAAAAAAATGGCAATATTCGGCACTTGTAATGCACCCATTTTTAAAATCATTTCAGAAATAATATAGCTCTGTCCTGTTTGTTCTGATTTAACGCTGGCATCTGCGCCGGGCATATTAATTAGCGTTACAACAGGTCGCTTAAATTTTTCAGCTTCATTTAGTAATCGCATTGCTTTTCGATACCCACTTGGCTTCACGGCACCAAAATTATAGGCTAAACGTTCTTCTAAATTTACGCCCCGATTAATGCCAATAACTGTCACTGGGCACTTATGAAAAAGTCCAATCCCACCAATAATGGAAGCATCCTCTTCGCCAACTCGATCACCATGATTTTCGAAAAACACATCAAATAGACTAGAAATAATAAATTTAGCACTTAATCTATCATTCGATCGAACTTTTTTTAAAAAATCTGAGTCCATTTTTAATATCCCCTCACACGTGTAATAGTAGTAGCTGACTAAGAATCTGTTTTATGTTTTTCCGATCAATAACCTGATCAACAAATCCATTTTCATATAAACCTTCTGCTGTTTGAAAATTAGCAGGTAGCTTTTCATTTGTCGTCTGTTTAATCACTCTTTCACCAGCAAAGCCAATTTTAGCTTGTTTTTCAGCTAATACAATATCGTTATTTAGTGCAAAGCTAGCACTGACACCACCCATTGTTGGATCCGTCAATAGGGACATGACTAATAACCCTGCATTATCTAGTTTTTGTTTCATGTAAAGAATCGAATTCATTTGTAATAACGAATAAATTCCCTCTTGCATTCTTGCACCACCAGAAGCAGTAACGATTACAAATGGCAGTCGTTTATCTAATGCGACTTGCATCCCTAACTTAATTCTAGTCCCTGCCGTCGTATTCAATGATCCCATCATAAAAAAACTATCCATTACTGCTAAAATCAATGGTTGTTGATCAATGCTACCTTCACCGACAATAACGGCTTCATCAGATGTCGTTGAACGCTTAGCACGTTCCAGTTTTTCTGAGTAACCTGGAAATTGTGCTTTATTTTCTGTTTTATTTGCTACATTTATTACCTCAAAACCGTTTTCATCTGTTAAAATAGCAATTCTCTCCATAGCAGTCAAGCGTTTATAAGTTTGGCATTTAGGACAAATAAAATAAGGTGCCCATTCACTTTCATGTAAATGCGTCCCACAATTTCGGCACTTTTGCCATTGATTTGTCTTTGGATAATGACTCATTACCGCCACCGCCTTTAAATTTTGCTATCAATTGAAATGGTATTTTCAATAAATTCTTGTGATTTTATAATTATTTTTAATTGCGTTAAATTAGTTTCAATTCCTGAAATATAAATTGATTCAAGTGATTTTTGCATTTTTAAAATAGCTAATTCTCTCGTTTCAGCATGACAAATAATTTTTGCTAATAGTCCGTCATAGAAAGCAGAGATGGTGTCACCGACACCATAACCCGTTTCAATTCGAATATCTTTAGGAAAATCAAAACATGTAATTTTAGTTTTCACACTTGGAATTAAGGATAATCGACATTCGATTGCATGTCCATTCATTTCTACATCATTATTCAATACTTCTTTACCTTCAGCAACTAACAACTGTTGTTGAACAACATCCATTTTAACAGTTTCTTCAGTAACACCATGTTCGACTTGCAATCGTGTATTCATTTCTAAAAAATAAAATTGATTATTCGCAAATAAAAATTCTACAGTTCCTAATCCAACGTAATGTAAATTTTTGATTAACTGACGCGTAAAATAGTAGAGTTGGCTTTGTTGCTCACTAGTTAAGACAACTGATGGGCTTTCTTCAATCACTTTTTGTCGGTGATTTTGCAAGCTACAATCCCGATTTCCTAACACTTGAACATGGTGCCCATCACCGATAATTTGCACTTCTATATGCCGCGCGTTTATCAATTTTTTTTCAAGATAAAAACTTCCCTCAGCAAAAGAAGCCTTTGCTTCTTGCTGAACAATCTCAGCGCCAGATAACAAATCAGATTTCCTTTCAACTGCTCTGATACCCTTGCCGCCTCCGCCATGTGAAGCTTTAATTAATAGTGGGAATCCAATTTTATTTGCTTGCTCAATCAATTCTTCGTTAGAAGTAATTAAATCAGATCCAGGAATAACGGGTACCCCTTTCTCAATTGCTAACAAACGAGATTTATCTTTATCTGCTAGTTGCTGGATTAATTCCGCTTCCGGACCAATAAAAGTAATACCACATTCCATACACATTTGTGCAAAATGCGCATCTTCTGATAGAAACCCGTATCCTGGATGAATTGCATCAACATTTAAACTTAATGCTGCCATCAATATACTCTCTCGATTTAAATAAGAATCTTTTGCTAAGGCTGGCCCAATGCAAATTTTTTCATCAGCAAGTTCAACAAATCGACTTTGTGCATCCACTGTTGAATAAATAGCGACCGTTTGTATATTTAATTTTTGGCAAGCGCGAATAATTCGTTCAGCCACTTCTCCACGATTCGCTATTAAAATTTTTCGAAACAAATGACTCACCTATCCATCTATTCTAATTTTAAGTAACTCTTGATCAAATTCGACTAATTCACCATCATCTACTAGTTGTTCAAGTACGATACCTGTCACTGGCGATTGGATATCATTGTATAATTTCATACTTTCAATTTGAGCAATAACCTGCTTTTTAATAATTTTAGTCCCAATTGTTCCCATTTTATCAAAATGAACTAACCCAACAAGTGGGCTTTTAACGATAAAAATGGTGTCACTATCATCTTCTTGTATATTTGTTGCTACTTTTATTTTTTCGGCTGTTTTTTCTTGATCTACAACTACTTTAAAGTCACCATCTTCAATTTCAACATGAGAAAATGGCATTGTCGCAATTTTATCTAATAATTGATTAATTTCATTAAATTTCATTAATTTGCACACACCTTAAATTTTTATTAGTAAACTTCCATATGCTAAGCCAGCTCCAAATCCAGTTAATAAAACTGTACCACCCGTAAACCCTTGTTGAATTGCTTCATTTAGGGCCATTGGAATCCCGGCTGAAGATGTATTTCCGTGATGAATAACACTTGTTGCAAATTTTTCAATTGGCATCCCTAACTCATCAGCAATTGTTTCAATAATTCTTAAATTTGCTTGATGGCAAACAACCAAATCAATATCACTTGTTTTTAACTTATTATCTTTAAGTAATTGTTTCATCTGATTAGGCACAACTGTTGTAGCAAATTCAAACACATCTCGTCCCTCTTGGAAAAATGCATCTATTGTTGGATAATTATCTTCATTAACATCACTTAATGGTTCAATACGTCCACTATGAATAACATCCTTTTTTTGCCCATTTGTTTCTATTTTTTCAGCAATAAAGCTTTCATCCGCTGAATTATTTGAGGCTTCAAGAAGAGCACCACCTGCACCGTCTCCAAAAAATACAGCGCTTGTTCGATCCTTAAAATCCATCATTTTTGAGTTAACTTCTGCACTAATCACAATTGCCCGTTTGTATTGCCCTGTACGTAAAAACTTTTCTGCGGTACTCATAGCAAATATAAATCCCGCACAAGCAGCGCTAATATCGAAAGCAAAGGCGTTCATTGCGCCAATATTTCCTTGAACAATCGCAGCTGTCGATGGTGTTAAGGCGTCTGGCGAAATTGTGGAAATAATAATTAAATCAATATCTGTGGCTTCATACCCAGATTTAAGTAAAAGTTCATTTGCTACTTTTGTACTCAAATCTGATGTATTTTCATCAATTGCATAGTGTCGTGTTTTAATCCCAGTATGCGCCACTATCCATTCATCCGAGGTTGGCATAAATTTAGCTAATTCATTATTTGTCACAATTCGTTCCGGCACAAAATGTGCCATATTTTTTATTTTGACATAATTATTCAATTTACCCATTCTCCCAGTCGTTAAGTTTAATTCATTCTATTTTATCAATAATCGCAAAATTAAGACACCAAAATAATTAACGCTTAATAATTCTTTAATTTCATAATACGCCAGTATGGCAATCTTTCATTAAAAAAAGCACTAAACCCCATAGTAACAAGGTCGAGTGCTTTTAAGTAAAACTATTATGCGAGTAAATGGATTCGAACCATCACGGGATATTATCCCACCAGATCCTTAGTCTGACGCGTCTGCCAATTCCGCCATACTCGCAAGAACAATCATAATTGTAGCAAAAATTGTTCCTTGTTACAAGTCCCATTTAAAATAAATTAGTATTCCATTAAAATTAACTTACTTCGACACTTCGAGCAAACGTAGCGTGACAGGTTAATTTTTCTTTGTCGTTGATACTGTTGTCCACAATTAGAGCATTGATAGTGAATAACTCTTTTCTTTTTAGCCTGTTTTGGACCAAGAGGGGCAAACCGGCTACCACCTACAATTGTCAGTAGCTGTTTGAAATCATGATCACGATGTTGATAACCCTTTTTAGCAATATGCAGATGATAATGACATAATTCATGCTTGATAACACCTATTAAAATATCCTCACCATGTTCCGTCAGCATTTTAGGATTAATTTCAATATTATGGTCATTTAATCGATACCGTCCACCCGTCGTTCGTAGTCTTTTATTAAATGTTGCTTTGTGGATAAATGGCTGCTTAAAAAAAGTTGTGGATAAGTTTTGAACTAAAGCTGTTAATTCAAAATCAGTCATCTTATTTATCCGTTGGTCGTTTCATTGTTAACTGAACGCGATTACGTTTCAAATCAACTTCCATTACCCACACTGTAACTATGTCCCCAACCGCAACCACTTCACTTGGTTTCTTAACGAACTTATCTGTTAATTGTGAAATGTGGACAAGTCCATCTTGTTTAACACCAATATCTACAAACGCACCAAAATCAATTACGTTCCGAACGGTTCCTTGTAATGACATGCCGGGTTCTAAGTCCTCAATTGTTAACACATCGTGTCGTAGTAACGGTGCCGGCATATCGTCACGTAAATCACGGCCTGGTTTTTGTAAACTAGCTAGAATATCTGCTACTGTTTCCACACCACTACCCACAACTTGTGCCAAATTTTCAGCATTTGTCTGTGCTAATTGGTCATTTGTCTCAGTTTTACCCAAATTAGTTATTTTTATCCCCAATTCTTTCAACAAAATCTTTGTTAGTGGATAACTTTCAGGATGAATATCAGTATTATCTAAAATGTTATCCCCAGAAACAATACGTAAAAATCCAATTGCTTGTTCATAAGCTTTTGGTCCTAAGCGTGGTACTTTCTTAAGTTGTTGACGCTTCGTAAATTTACCATTTTCGTCACGATAAGTAACAACATTTTTAGCAATTGTTAAATTTAATCCAGAAATTTTTGTTAATAGCTCTGAACTAGCTGTATTTAAATTAACCCCAACTTTATTCACAGCATCTTCAATCACGACATCTAACTGTGCATCCAATTTTTTTTCAGCAACATCATGTTGATACTGACCGACTCCAACAGATTTAGGATCAATCTTAATTAATTCAGCCAAAGGATCTTGCAATCTACGGCCGATACTAATAGCAGAGCGTTCTTCAACGTGAAGTTCTGGGAATTCATCACGAGCTGCTTGACTAGCTGAATAAACCGATGCCCCAGCCTCATTTACAATGACATAAAAAATTGGCCGTTCGATTTCTTTTAAAATATCTGAAACAAATTGTTCAGATTCTCGACTTGCTGTTCCATTTCCAATTGCAATCATTTCAACTTGGTATTTTTCAAGGAACTGTTTAAATTGTCCAGCAGCTGCGGCACGTTTTTCACCATTTGCAGGTTTATGTGGATAAATTACCAATTTGTCTAAGAATTTACCTGTACCATCCACGATGGCTAACTTACAGCCTGTTCGATAGGCTGGATCAAAACCTAAAACAACTTTCCCTTTTAATGGTGCTTGCATAAGTAAATGGTATAAGTTATCCCCAAACACATTAATAGCTTGTTCTTCAGCAACCTCTGTCATACCTTTACGAATTTCACGCTCAATTGATGGTTTAATAAAGCGTTTATAACTATCTTGATACGCATTTTCAATGATTGGTACAGCGTCACCACTATTTTTCCCAATAATTCTAAAATGCATAAATGTCATAATTGCTTGTTCTGGTACAACAACGGAAGCTTTTAAGATTCCCTCTTTTTCACCACGATTAATTGCCAGTACACGATGCGGAACGACTGATTTTAAAGATTCACTAAACTCATAGTAATCACGATAAATACCTTTTTCGTCTTTTTCTTCAGCTTTAACTTTTGCTTCAAACAAACTATCTTTTTGAGTTACTTTACGAATCCACTCACGATATTCGGCACTTTCACCAAATGCTTCAGCTAAAATTTCATGTACCCCAGCAAAAACGTCTTCTTCAGTTAAAATTTCAGCATCAACATTAATAAATGTGCTTGCTTTCTGATTAATTTCAGCTGCTGTTTGGGGGAATGTCAACAACCATTTGGCAAATGGTTCTAATCCAGCCTCTTTGGCAATAGTGGCCTTAGTACGACGTTTTTGTTTAAAAGGTAAATAATAATCTTCAATCTGTTGCAATTTTTTTGCTAAACTAATTTTATTTTTTAAAGCTTCTGTTAAATTACCTTGTTCTTCAATTATGTGGATAACTTCTGCTTTACGTTTTTCTAAACTCTCAACATGTTTATAAGTTGTCTCAATTTCACGAATTTGAACTTCGTCTAAACTATCTGTTCTTTCTTTTCGATATCGTGCAATAAATGGAACAGTATTTCCTTCATCAAGCATCCCTAAAACTGCGTTAATTTGTTTTTCTCGATACTGATTTAGCTCTTTTAATACTAACGGCATAATGTTTTTTTCCATGATAACGACCTCAATTCGAATATTTTTTGTTCATAAAAAAGAGACTAATAATAGGCGTCAGTACAACCATTCCTAATATCAATCTCTTTAATTAAATTTAACCTAAAATTTGTTGCATGATACGTTGCATCATATCAGTTGTTTGCGTCATTCCTTTATCTTGTTTTTCTTCTGAAGCTTTAAATGCATCAACCTCGACAAGATGTTTCTCAACATTAATACTACTTGTCATCTCATCGCAACCTTCAACAAAAGTACGATAACCACTAATTAATTTTTTATGTTTTCCCAAAACAGGAATGGGTACTTGTAAATCATCTAATTTGCTTAAATTTTCTTGGTAACTTGCTGTACCTTCAACAAATTTTTCTTTAGTAGTTGTGAATTCATCATCTGAAACAATAGAAAAGTCACCTGCAGTAATGGCTTTTTCCATTACTTCGTAATGATCATTTAAAGAATTACCCATTTCTTCAGTTGCTTGCGCAACATCATTTAACGCATTGATATAATAATTTACATTAACTCTTTTTTTCAAGATATAAACTTCCTTTTATTTATTTTTTCTGAATAATCGTTGGCCAAGCTTCACAATTTCAACAATCACAATAATTGAGAATGATCCCGCTAAAACAATACCCCATTGATACATATCTAAATGGCTAACATGGAACATTTTATTTAATCCGGGGATTAAAATAGTTGCTGCGAGCAACGCAAATGATGCCAAAATTGACCAATTAAACGTCACATTTTTAAAGATATTACGGTTGAAGATTGACCCATGGATTGATTTAACATTGAATGCATGGAATAACTGAATTAATCCTAATGTTGCAAAAGCCATTGTTAAAGCATCTGCATGAATTAATTTATCACCCATATGAACAGGATACGTTAAAGCCAACCAATAAACAAATAATGTTATAGCCCCTTCTAAGATACCTTGATAAATAATACTTGGCATCACACCACCAGAGAAGAAGTTTGATTTACGTCCACGTGGTTTTTGATCCATCAATCCTTTTTCAGCAGGTTCTACACCAAGTGCAATTGCGGGAAATGTATCTGTTACCAAGTTAATCCACAAAATATGGACTGGTGCCAAAATACTCCAACCCATCATTGTCATAACAAACAAGGTTAATACTTCACCTAAGTTTGCAGAAAGTAAATATTGAATTGATTTTTGAATATTAGAAAAGACTTTTCGTCCTTCCTTAACAGCAAAAACAATTGTCGCAAAATTATCATCAGCGAGAACCATATCTGAAGCACCTTTAGATACTTCAGTTCCTGTAATACCCATCCCAATTCCAATATCAGCCGATTTCAAAGCTGGCGCATCGTTCACACCATCACCAGTCATAGCAACCACTTGATTCTTTTTCTGCCATGCTTTAACAATTCGCACTTTATGTTCAGGCGATACCCTTGCATATACAGAATATTGTTCAACCTTATTTTCAAATTCTGAGTCTGATAAATCATCTAATTCAGAACCAGAAATAATTGCTTCATGTTGTCCAGCTTCAACAATTCCTAATCGAACTGCAATAGCTTCGGCAGTATCGCGATGATCGCCTGTAATCATCAAAGGACGGATCCCGGCTTTCTTAGCTTCGCTAACTGCAGCAGCAGCTTCTGGTCGCTCTGGATCAATCATTCCAACTAATCCAGCAAAAATCAAATCATTTTCCACAGTTTCTGAATCTAATACCGCTGGAATTGCAGGCATTTCACGATACGCGAATGCTAACACGCGTAATGCTTGCGTTGCCATATCATGATTATTAGTCATAATATAATCTAGCTGTGCATCAGTTATCGGTTTAATTTCGCCATTTTCAATATAACGTGTTACCCGTTTTAATAGTTGATCGGGAGCACCCTTAACAGCAACAAAAAAAGATTTATCCTCATTTTTTTGAATTGTTGACATCAATTTACGTTCTGAATCAAATGGAACTTCAGCAACTCGAGGTTCACTGCTTAATAATGCATCCACATCTAATCCATGATCTAAATGATATTGAATTAGAGCCGTCTCTGTTGGGTCACCAATTAAATTGCCCTCAGATGTTTGTTTTGTGTCATTACTGAAAGACATCACCTGGTATAGTGGACTTTCTAAATTTGTTTCCACCTTATCGGCATCTAATAACTCATTATTTATAAATATTTTTTCAACAGTCATTTGATTTAACGTTAATGTACCCGTCTTATCTGATGCAATAATGTCAGTACTACCAAGTGTTTCAACTGCTGGTAATTTTCTAACAATCGCATTTCTTTTTGCCATCTTTTGTGTTCCAAGTGCTAAAATAATTGTAACAATAGCTGGTAATCCTTCTGGAATTGCAGCTACAGCTAATGAAATCGCAATTAACAACATATCAATGACACTATTATCTCCATTTTGTAGACCAACGAAGAAAACAATAACAGCAATAATTAATATTAAAATAGTTAATGTTTTACCTAATTGGTTAAGATTATCTTGTAGTGGTGTTTTCATTTCATCGGCAGAATTGAGCATTCCTGCAATACGTCCAACTTCAGTGTTCATCCCTGTTCCAACAACGATTCCTTCACCACGCCCATAAGTTACATTACTATTCATAAACGCCATATTATGGCGATCGCCAATACCAGCATCTTCATCATTTAATAAATTTAAACTTTTATCAACAGGTACTGATTCACCAGTTAAAGCAGATTCTTCAATTTTAAGAGAAGCAATCTGTGTTAAACGTAAATCTGCTGGAATAACATCCCCTGCTTCAAGTAAAACAATATCTCCAGGTACTAAATTTTCACTTTTTACAGTTTCAATTTGCCCATTTCGTTTTACATTTGCGTTAGGTGTCGACATTTCTTTTAACGCATTAATTGCCTCTTCAGCCTTAGATTCTTGAAAAACACCGAATACAGCGTTTAAAACAACAACTAACATGATGATAATTGCGTCCACAACTTCACCTGATGATGCCGCAATTAACGCAGCCACAATTAAAACGATTATCATGAAATCTTTAAACTGATCAAAGAATTTTTGTAATATTGTTTTACGTTTACCTTCTGACAACTGATTCAATCCATACTTGTCTGTTCTTTCTTTAACCTCTTGGGTTGTTAACCCTGCCAAATCTGTCTTTTGGCCTGCTAAAACTTCGTCAACTGATTGTGCGTAAATCCTTTTTGTCATAGTAATCCTCCTTATAATAGTTTCACAAAATACAAAAAAAGACCTATGTATGTTGCAGAACTTTAAACATACATAAGTCTCACTATTTAAGGCAATACCAGAAAAAGAACTTTCTTGTTGGTGACATTGCCGCGGATAACCGCCAGTTACTCCCCTATGATTTCTTTAATTATAACTGAAATGAAACAGCTTACGCAACTATTTACTTCCAAAAAGAATCATAAACAGTAATTGGCAGATGTCGTTTGTGTTCTGTCTTTAAATACCAATTTTCAATTTTATCACTAATTTCTTTTGAAACTACCTTTCCTTCAAGATAATCATCAATATTATCGTAAGTAACTCCTAAGGCAACTTCATCAGGTAGCGCTGGACGGTCTTCTTCCAAATCGGCTGTTGGTACTTTTAAATACAGATGTTCCGGCGCATTTAACGAAGCTAACATCTCTCTACCTTGGCGCTTATTCAAACGCCAAAGTGGTGTAATATCAGCACCTCCGTCACCATATTTAGTATAAAATCCAGTAATTGCTTCTGCAGCATGGTCAGTTCCCACAACCGCACCTGACTTTGCCCCGGCAATCCCATATTGAGCAATCATGCGCTGACGAGCTTTGATATTACCTTTATTAAAATCAGAAATTTCAAGATTGTTTGCCATTAAGCTTATTACCATTTCATCGGTAGCACCTTTAATGTCTACACGAACCACTTGATCTGCCTGCATAAATTTTATAGCATCTAATGCATCAGATTCATCGGATTGATTGCCGTATGGTAGTCGAACTGCAATAAATTGATAATTGCTATCACCGGTTTCTTCACGTAACTCACGAATAGCCTGTTGTGCTAAATACCCAGCAAGTGTTGAATCTTGTCCACCAGAAATTCCTAAAACTAAAGATTTTAAAAATGGATGTTTCAATAAATAAGCTTTCATAAAATCAATACTCATACGAATTTCTTCTGCAATATTTACACTTGATTTCACTTTCAAAGTTTCAATAATTTTCTTTTGTAAGTCAGTCAAGATTAACACCCCTTATTTAATATTATTCATATTATTTCTAATTTTTTGGATGATAGCCATCTTATTATCATAAGCTTTTTGTGATAAATCGACAGGGTAATCTTGTGGATTTAATTCACGTTTATATTCTTCCCATAACCCATCTAACTGAATTCTTGAATACTCTCTAATAGCATCCAATTCTGGCTGATTATAAACCAGTTCACCTTCAACAAATATATCTTGTAAAATTGGTCGTGCATTATAGTTAGTTACCAACTTATTAATATAGGTATACTGCTGATGGAACATATAAAGTGAGTCTTGTTTCTGAGGTTCCTCATCCGATAGTGCAATGTAATCTCCTTCAGTTTTACCATCAACTTTATTAGTAATACGCCATACTTGTTTCTTACCTGGTGTTGATACTTTTTCTGCATTATTACTGAGTTTAATTGTATCAACCATTTTACCATCGCCACCTTCAATGGCTACTAATTTATAAACTGCACCTAAGGCGGGTTGATCATAGGCAGTTATTAGTTTAGTTCCAACGCCCCAGACGTCAATTTTAGCTCCTTGCATTTTTAAATTAGTAATTGTTTTTTCATCTAAGTCATTTGAGGCATAAATTTTAGCTTCTGTAAATCCAGCTTCATCTAATTGTTCACGAACGCGTTTCGAAATGTAAGCCATATCCCCACTATCAATTCGTACGCCGGCAAAATTAATCTTATCACCTAACTCTTTAGCAACTTTAATTGCACTTGGCACACCACTTTTTAACGTATCGTATGTATCAACTAAAAAGACACAATCACGATGCGTTGTTCCGTAAGCCATAAAAGCATCATAGTCATCTCTGTATGCTTGAACTAATGAATGCGCATGCGTTCCACTGATAGGAATACCAAATATTTTACCTGCTCGGACATTACTAGTTGCATCAAATCCACCAATATAAGCTGCACGTGTTCCCCAAATAGCTGCATCAAATTCTTGTGCTCGTCTTGTACCAAATTCTAACACACCATCATCTCCGGCTACAGCTTTGATACGAGCTGATTTTGTTGCAATCAATGTTTGATAATTAATGATGTTAAGTAATGCCGTTTCTACTAATTGACAGTCTGCTAAAGGACCTTCTATTTGGACAATGGGTTCGCCGTTAAAAACAACTTCCCCTTCAACAGCTGACCTGATTGTGCCACGAAAATGAAAATCTTTTAAATAGGCAAGAAAATCATCTGGATATCCTGCCACTTCTCTTAAATACGCAATGTCTGTCTCTGAAAATTTTAAATTTTGAATATAATTAATAGCTCGTTCTAAGCCTGCAAAAATCGCATAGCCATTAGAAAATGGTAAATTTCTGAAGAAAACTTCAAATACAGCATTTTGATTATGAATATTTTTTTCCCAGTAAGTTTGGATCATATTAATCTGATAAACGTCCGTATGTAACGTATAGCTATCATCTGGGTAATTTTTTACCATGATGTTTCTCCTTTAAAATGAATGCACTACTAGAATTTTTTCCAGCACACAAATTATAATCTACATTTTACCATTTTTTCCGTAATCCGTCATATTCAATACTTATTTTAAATTTATCTTCTGTTATAATGAGACAAAGTTTAAAAAGTGAGGACATATTATGCCAAATAAATTTAAAAAAACAAAAATATTAGATATCGAATTTATTAATACAACTAATGACGCTTTTTTAACTCAGATAGCGACTGATTCGATAGCTCATCTAAATCGATTTATCGTGACAGCCAACCCAGAAATTGTTCTATTTGCACGACAACACCCAGATTATAAAAAGATTCTTAACCAAGCTGACTACGTTACACCAGATGGTATTGGTATTATCAAAGGCGCAGCAATTTTAGGGACTCCAATGCCCGAACGAATCACTGGCTATGATACTTTAATGAGCCTGCTTAAATGGGCTAATAGTCATCAAAAATCAATATACCTAGTTGGTGCAGCCGAAACGGTCATCCAAAAAGTTGCCAAAACGATTAAGTCTGATTATCCAAACATTAATTTAGTCGGATTTCATAATGGTTATTTCAAAAATGATCAGGATATTGTAAGTAACATTAAAATATCTCAGCCTGATTTTGTTTTTGTTGCAACAGGTTTTCCAAATCAGGAGGAATTTATTCAGCGTAATCGCCAAGTGTCTGATAGTATCTGGATGGGTGTTGGTGGTAGTTTCGACGTTCTAGCGGGTACTGTGAATCGTGCGCCACAATTTTGGCAAAATCATCATATTGAGTGGCTTTATCGTTTATTCCAAGAACCGACTCGTTTTATTCGAATGCTAGCTATTCCACGTTACTTATTACTAATATACAAAGAAAAATTTAGAGGACATAAAAAAAAGAACTAAGAAATTAAAAATTTCTTAGTTCTTTTTTACATATTGTTATATTACCAAACGAAAACGCCAACCATACCCGCTGATAATAATGAAACTAGAATACCAGATAATAGCATGTAACCAACGTTTCTTGCGATAACATCATTTTTTTCTTTATCCACAATTCCTTTGAAACAACCAATAATCATTCCAATTGTTGAAAAGTTTGCAAACGATGTAACAAAAACAGTTAAAACAGCTTTGTAATGAGGTGCAAATGAGTTAATCGTACTTGATACTTGTCCCATAACAACAAATTCATTTGTTACTAATTTTGTACCCATGTAACGTGCTAATTCGAAAGCATCTGAAGGATTGAATCCCATTAACCAAGCAAATGGGAACATAATAATACCTAAAATATTTTCAAGTGATAAATTTGGATTAACTAATCCAAGAATATTATCAATCAAGGCTGCTAAAGCAACGAAAGCAATAACATTTGCTGCAATAATCAAGACTAACTTACCAGCACCCAAAATTGAATCACCCAAGAAAGCGAAAAAGGGTTCTCTTTTATTATCTGATTCAGAAGTTTCTAAATCATTTGAGTTACTACCTGTCATTTCAGCAATAGTATCTTCTTCTTCTGTTACTTCAACTGGATTTAAAATACTTGTTATAATAATAGCATTAATAATATTAATTGGAACAGCTGTTAAGATATATTGACCTGGCATCATTGTTGTATAAGCACCAATGATTGAAGCCGTCACACAGCTCATTGACATCATTGCCAAAGTTAAGTTCCGTTCTGATTTCATTAGTTTCAACTGAAGGCTTGAAACAGCTAATGCTTCAGTATTTCCCAAAAACATCATTTCTACTGAGAAAAATGATTCAAATTTTGGTTGGCCTGTAATTTTTGATAACCCACGGCCAATCCACTTAATAATAAATGGAAGAACGCCAATGTACGTTAAAATATCAAACAATGGCACAATCATAATAACTGGTAATAGAACACTCATGAAAAATCCCATATCAGTTACTTTAGGCATAGCGGGTACCATAAATTGAATACCTTGATATGCGGCCTGCATTAGCCAATTAAACCCATTAGCCGCGCCTTCTACAAGATCACGTCCTAATGAGAATTTTGTTAAGAACCAAGCTAAAAATAAATTAATAACGACCATAATTGCGATTGATTTCCAATTGACTTCTCTCTTTTTCTTGGAAAACGCAAATGCAACTAAAATAAAAATGGCAACACCGAAAATATTAACTAATAAATACATATCTTAAAACCCCTTCAGATAATTTATTTTTTGCTCTTAAATAATATAGCGTTATCTCAAATTGATGTCAATCGAACAGATTTCTCAAAAAAAAAATTACTCTATCTCATCCATTGATATGGTTGAAAGAGAGCAATTAATAATTTCTTAAACTTTATTTTTCTAGATAAAATTCAAAGCGATTCCCTACATATTGTGTCCGAACATATTCAAAAGGTTCACCATTTTTCAAAAAGCTAACTTGACGAAGCCTCAAAATCGCTTCACCACGCTTGATTGATAGATAATCCGCTATGCTTTCAGCAGCTGACATAGCAGACACTGTCTGTTGTGCCCCTCCCAATGTTAAATTGGCTTTTTCTTCCAATGTTCGATATAAAGAGCTCGTAATTTCAGTTTTACTATAACCCTCAACTAATTTATTAGGAACCGTAGCAACTTCAAAACAAATCGGTAAACCATCAGCATAACGAATTCGTTCCATTCGTAAGACTAGTTCGCCATCGATCAATTGTAACTTTTCAATTTCACTTAATGAAGGCGTTGTAACATGATAAGTGATCGTCTTACTTGAAGCCACTTTTCCCTGTTCAGCCATTAGGTCAGTAAAACTAGTCACACCTGACATCTTTTCTTGAACCTTCTTACGAGCAACGTAGGTTCCATCACCAACATGACGTTCTAGAATACCTTCATCTACCAAGGTTTGAATTGCCTGTCTAAGCGTCATTCTGCTGACACCAAATACAACAGCAAGTTCACGTTCAGCCGGAATACGATTGCCAACTTCCCATTCACCAGATTCAATTGTTTTTTTCATTTCATTATGAATTTGAATATATATGGGAGATCCCATTAACAATTACCTTCCTAACCTTTTATTAAAATTTACGTCCAAAGCTATATGTGCTTTCTAGTTGCATGTTAGCATCAAATAAGTTCATATCAGCATCTTTTCCGATTTCAATAGCACCTTTTGATGTTAAATTGAATTCCCTAGCTTGATTGACAGAACTCATCAATACAGCTTCTTCGATACCACAACCAGTAAATTTCATAATATTTTTAAATGCATCTTGATATTGTAAAACAGAGCCTGCTAAATTACCAGATTCTAATCTTGCTTGTTTGTCTTTAACAATAACTTTTTGCCCGCCAAGTTCGCTTAAGCCTTCAGGCATTCCTTTAGCACGCATCGAGTCAGTAATTAATTCAATACGTTTAGGTCCTTTTAAATCATAGGCTAGTTTAATCATATCTGGCACAATATGAAAACCATCAGCAATAATTTCTGTATAAATATTATCCTCTAAAAATGCATGTCCAGTTACACCTGGTTCACGATGCTTAAATTCGCGTTGTGCATTGTATAAATGAGTGACATGACTTGCTCGAGAATGTTTCATTTCTTCGCGAGTAGCGTTACTATGGCCCACTGAAGGTACGATACCATTCTTGATACAATACTCTTCAAATTCAGGTGACGTTTTATGTTCCGGTGCATAAGTCACTAATTTGATCATATGTCCTGATAATTCATTCCATTTATCAAATAACTTTGTATCAGGTGCCTCAATATATTTTTCAGGCTGTGCGCCTTTAAAAACAGGAGAAATAAATGGTCCTTCAAGATGAATTCCTTGAATAACAGGGTTCACTTCAGCGGCTTTTTTGATACCAACCATAGCATTAGCAATATTTTCATGTGATTGGGTCATTGTCGTTGCGAAATAAGTCGTAACACCTTCGTGAATCATATCGGTAACCATTTCATTAATTTGTTTAGAATCACCATCCATAGCATCAAAACTATATCCACCATGGCTGTGAACGTCAATAAATCCAGGAACAATAATTTTCCCTTCTACATCTCTAACCTCATCAGAGGCTAAAGCTTTGTATTCGCTCATTGGCCCCATTGCACTAATTTGTTTATCAAATCGAATATATGCATCTTCAATTTTTTCTGAACCCGTGTAGATAACTGCATGTTTTAAAACAATACTCATCTTATCCGCCATCCCTTCAATTTATAAACTTAGTATAATCGGTATAGACCAAAAAAACAAGGTCATATCAAATTTAGTTTTTGTCTTTAGCCACAGTTGCATCAACTGCTTTAATAATAGAATTCATAAATCCAGCCTCTTCCATTGCAAGCAATCCAGCAATAGTTGTGCCACCCGGAGATGAAACCTCATCAATTAATTTCCATGGCACTTCATCAGTAGCTAAGACCTTTTTTGCACTGCCTAGTACAGCTTGAGCAGCAATCTTAGTTGCTTTATCTTTTGGTAAGCCATATTTAACGCCTGCACGTGCAAGCGTATCAATAAATAAGTAAATAAATGCTGGTGAGCTACCAGCAAGAGCAACAAACGTGCTAAAATCGCGTTCAGCAATCTCCATCGTTTCACCAATAGTATCAAATAAATCAGTACCTTGTTTCATTTGTTTATCTGTCAAAATATCATTACCGACTAACGCAGTCATACTTTCGGAAACCGTTGCGTTAACATTTGGCATTGTTCTTAAAATACCAACTGAATGATTATCTAATTCTAATTCAATTTCAGAGATTGAAACACCTGATACAATAGAAATTAGCATAGGTTTGTATTCCTTCACTGACTCTTTAATTTCTGCTAAAACCATACCTAAGACAATTGGTTTAACAGCAAGAAAAACAACGTCAGCCTCACTAACCACCTGAGCATTGCTACCTAACGCTGTAAAGCCATTAGCTTCAGCATAAGGTACATAGCTGGACTCTCTTGCACTGTGTACCAAAATTTCTTTTGGCGCGATAAATTCTGCTTCTACTAAACCTTCAATAATTGCTCGAGCCATATTACCAGCTCCAATAAATCCAATTTTCATAGTTTCCTCATTTCAATTATTATATTTAATTACTATCTCCATCATACCGCAAAAAAAAATAAAATAACAAATAAAACAAAAAAGCAGATACCTAAGTATCTGCTTTTAGCTAGTTGGGTTAGATGGATTCGAACCATCGCATGACAGGATCAAAACCTGTTGCCTTACCGCTTGGCTATAACCCAATATTATAAAATAATGGTGGAAGAGAGTGGATTCGAACCACCGAACCCGAAGGAGCGGATTTACAGTCCGCCGCGTTTAGCCTCTTCGCTACTCTTCCATATCAGCTTTATCCGACTTAACTATCATACAAATAAATGGATTAAAAATCAAGCTTTTTTTTCAATTATTTTAAATTAATTATTTGTAACGTAAATTTCCACTCATCGAAGAACGTATTTTTCGTCCATTCGTTATATTTTTTCCGCCCATATCCCACTGGCTTCGTATAATACGTCGTTTCATTAATTTGAATAGGATCATGTTTGATATGGAGGTGCCCAAATAAAACTTTTTCTACTTTATAGTATTCTAACAGATCTCCCATCTTTTGACTACCTAACATGCCGTTTGCAACGTTCCAGAAACGATTATCATTATTAATTTTAATATACAATTCATTAGGTACAAAATGAGTCATAAATATTATTTTTTTATTTAATTGTTTCGCATCACTCAATAATTTTTCAGTTTGTCTTAAACTTAATTTAAATCTCTCGACATCTGGCATTGGTTGAACAATTTTACGATCGATCCAATAGTTTGTTTTCCAATGTAGCATTTCTTTATCAGACCGTTTTAGCTGTTTTGAGTAACTGTAATCGTACCATCCATTATTACCTATAATACGCCATTCAGTGCCGGAGATATCCAAATATTGATTATGGAGATAAGAATCATTCACTACACTTTCTAGCTCATCAAATGTTATATTTTTAACCATGTCATGGTTACCTGCAATAAATAAGACAACAATTTTATTATTTAACTTTCTTTTCAGTCTAATAATATAATCAATCGTTTTATTAAAATCATTAAATAAATCTCCTGTAATAAGATAATACTCAATATTTTTCGCTAATAGATAATTTACTTGTTCATCAATAATTATATCCACATCAACTTTATTAATATCAAAGTGATTATCACTACTAGTTGCAATAATTGTCATGTTTCCCTCCAAAAAAAGATATGTTAATTAAAATTAACATATCTTTCATTAAAAATCTATTTAATTAACGCCTTCCATTAATTTATGAATTCTTGGAATAAAGAAACTCAACATAATACCAAAGGCAACAGTAATTCCACCAACTACAGCAAAGTACATTGATTCAGTAGCGGGTGTGTATAACCGAACAATTTGTGAATTCAATGCTTGAGCAACAGCATCACTCAAGAACCAAACACTCATCATTTGAGATTGAAAACTTTTTGGTGCAAGTTTAGTAGTAATTGATAAGCCAACTGGAGAAACCAAAACTTCACCAAGCATAACCATCATCCAACTTGCAACTAACCATAATGGGCCAACTTTAGTATCTGTTCCAAAAAGAACACCAGGGAGCATCATCCAAAGGAAAGATGCTCCAGCAAATACTAGACCAATTGAAAATTTAGCTGGAGAACTAGGTTGTTTCGATCCTAATTTAACCCATAACCAAGCAAATATTGGAACATAGATTAATATGAATAACGGATTCATACTTTGAAAGAAACTAGCTGGGAAAGTGAACCCAAAAGCACTTAACTGCGTTCTAGTTGACGCAAACATTGCTAAAACAACTGAACCTTGTTCTTCAATTGACCAGAATAAGATACTGGCAATAAATAACGGAATATACGCTGTAAGTCTTGATCGTTCAATTTTTGTTGTTTTCTTACTTGTTAACATCATTGTAAAGTAATAGACAGGGATGATAACTGCAAGAATTGTGATTAAAAGAATGACATTCGTAATATTTAATGATTTAAATAGGAACATGATAACTAAAATTAAAGCTAAAGCTATAACACCGATTGAAGATTTTTTAAGAATAGTTGATAATTCGTTAGGTTGAATAGGGTCATTAGGATATAAACTATCTTTTGTTAAATATTTTCTTCCGTCAAAGTAATATTGAACTAAGCCGAAAAACATCCCAATAGCTGCTAATGAGAATCCAACGTGGTAATTATATTCTTGACCAACCCATCCAACTAGCAACGGTGCAATCAAAGCACCAATATTAATCCCAGATACAAAGATACTGAAACCAGAATCACGTCTTGGATCCTTACTATTGTATAATCCACCAACCATTTCAGAAACATTAGGTTTTAACAACCCTGTTCCCAATACGATTAACGCGATAGATATGAATAAAGCAACTGATTTAAAGGGTGTTGCAAGAACAATATGTCCTAGCATTATTAGTATTCCACCAATAAACACTGTTTTTCTACTACCCCAAAGGCGATCACTAACGAAACCTCCAATGACACCTGATAAATAAATTAATGATCCATAAATGGACATAATTGACATGGCTGTAGCTTGATTATAACCAAGCCCATCCACTTCTGAAATCATATAGTATAAAAGAATTGCTCGCATTCCGTAATAACTGAATCGCTCCCACATTTCTGTAAAAAATAGTGTTGATAATCCTCTAGGATGACCAAAAAAGGCCGTATCTTTATTTTTCATGGACTTCCTCCGATATAAATCTAGTATATGTATTTTAATGCATTACACATTATACAATGTATATATATCAATAGTCAAATCAAATTTTTACTTATATCTCATCATTTACTACTTGTTTTATCATTTAACGTCTTTCTAATATGTGAAAAATTTTATATCCATTATTAAGTAATAGTGTAACAAAAAATGCTCTATAGTATCTGCTATTTTTGCTAGAACAATCTATCAAGTGACTAAGTATTTTATCCGGTTCATTTTAGAAGCACGCGAAAACGTTAAAGTAATCGTTACTTATATAAACTATACGTATCCCAAGTTTACGAGAACTTTGTTATTCCCGAACGCCATAGTTGTTTACGATCAATTTCACATTTACAATGCACTTATGCATGCATTTAATAAAACTTGAATTCAATTTTTTAAAAAAATTGTTTACTCATTTTAATTTAACATGAAGACTATGTGAAAAACGCTATTAACTATCCTTATTCTAATAGCCTACTTGAAGGAAGGGACTAACAATAAATTGAAAATTATTAAACGTAATGCCTACGGATTTAGTGATTTTAGGAACCGTGTTTCCTTTGTAATGAGAAATAAAACTATAAAAAAAGGTGTTGTCACTTTGTGACAACACCTTTTTTTATATTCAGCAACGGTCGTAAAATTTTATTGTTTTATTTTTAATAGCATGGCAACGTCCTACCCTCGCAGGGGGCGACCCCCAACTACTCTTGGCGCTAAGAAGCTTAACTTCTGTGTTC
>NZ_JBXAYG010000008.1:0-31103 GCF_056782155.1 Dellaglioa sp. CoH-55-MRSF-9
ACTTTTTTCTTTATTTCAACTGTGAACATAGTAAAACCCCCTGAGTTAGATTTCTCCAACTCAGGGGGTTCACTTCATTCCCCTACTTAATCACTTTTTTAAATATTCTAATTAATTACATCTTTTATCGCCCAAACGGGGCTCGAACCCGTAATTCCGCCTTGAGAGGGCGACGTCTTAACCAATTTGACCATTGGGCAAAAATACTCTTTTAAGTATAACCCATATAGATTTGATGTCAATGATTTTTATGCCAAATTAAAAATTGAATAAAACAACAATACAGATACAAACCGAGACAGTACAATGCAGCAGCCCACATAACAAAAGATAACCATTTATATTGTAGGAGAACTTTCGTGGTACCTATCAATAACGTTGTGACACACGCAATCAATAATCTAATGTATAACTTTTTTAATTCACGTCTTAGTTTTATTTCCAATACGTTCGCCTCAAACCCATCTATAGAATAATAACTTAATAAAATGTGCAAAACTTTAGCTTAATTTATTCATTTGTACTTTCTCTACATAACACAATCTTTATGTCCTTCATTATAACGTTATGTATCAATTAGAAAAGTAATCATCACTTTTCTTTATCAATAATTAATCATCTTTACTATTTCTTATTGTTTCAACAAAATATTACTATTTTCTATTTGACAAAAGACCGTTATATCGCTAAAATTAGGAAGTTAATTATTCTTGGGTAATAGCCAAACTGGTAAGGCGCCGGACTCTGAATCCGCAATCTGTAGGTTCGATCCCTACTTACCCAATCAAGTGTTTTCATAGAGTTTCATAAGGTTTCATCTAGATTCAACAAACCGTAGTCAAAACCGTAGTCAAAAAAATAAACTGTACGGGCATGTATGTACTGATGCATCTACTTTCTTAAGTAGGTGCTTTTTATTTTCCCTCAACAAACCGTAGTCATTTCATCACATCTAATTAAATCTACTTCCTTTAGGGTGTCTTGAATGTCTTGATAACCTTTTTAATTGCATCCCTTTAGGGGGTCCGAAATGTCCGAATACTTATTTTTGCCTACATATCTAATAAGTCCCAGGGATGAATAGCTGCACCCATATACTAATATTTGCTAACATATTAGGTATAAATGAAGTATCATTTTGACGAGCTTACTAGAGTTTTGATGAGCTTTATAAAGTATTTTATGGCAAGTTTTGGCAGGTTCTAACACTAACCCTATTACTTACTTTAAGAATACCTAAACATCAATTATAGATAAGGTATTATTTATTACACCTTATCCTCGCCGCTTCGCCTTTTAAAATTTTATTCACTGCATTTAACGGAAAAGATATAGAGTCTATATTTGTTGCAACTGCTGTAAAAATTTTATTAATTTTATTAGTTTCTTGATCTATCAATTCTATATTTTCTTCTTTATTTTTCAATAACCATTTTACTGCCATAGTAAGTTCATCGTATGTTTTCATTAAATCACTCCAAAGTGTAGCAATATTATCTTGATAGGTATCACATTTTTTTGATAATTCGGGTACATAGCTAACGTATGTTTCAAAATAAATTACATATTCATTCTTCAAATTAGTAATTTCATTCAATTTTTCTTTATTAATTTTTGTACCCAAATTACGAATATCATCTATTGTTTCTAATGTACCCTTAGAGAAAATATCTTTTTTCATTAAAATAATATTGGCGGTAAATCTATTATTAATAGAAATTAATCTAGATATGTTCTTAATATCTTCTACAGCAAGGGCATTACTTAACTCATTTTTTCTTTGCTCTTTTAACTGAAACTTTGTATTTATATATGCAAACATAGCTGCACCACCAATACCTATGAAAGAACCTATATAACCTCCCCAAAATCCAAGCCACCCATCACTCGAACCTACTCCTGGAACAATGCCAATAAAAATATTGATGACCCAAGGGATGATAACAGTCACTATCAATATTACTAGTAAAATGAACCATTTATATTTTTTTATAAACCCCCATATTTTACTCACTGCATTACCTCCAAATATCTTATTTACCTCTATATTAAACAATAAAAAACAGGTAAACAATACCTGTCCCAACTCTATGAAATACTATGAAACTCTACGTAACTTAAAAGGTTTATTTTAATGATCACTAGTTACTCAAAAATCACTAAATGATGATTTAACTCACACTAAACTTTTTCACACTTTGAATCTGGCTACCGTTTGTACTTCCAACCGTATCATTCATGATGGATCATTTTAGATAGTATAGTTTATTTCTTTAGCTTTTTAAATGTTTGCACTTTCGTCAACACTATTAGTGTATATACTTTTTAGCTACTATGCTAAGAAATTCATTAATTTTGCTTTTCTAAATTTTAGCTAATATTCTAAGGCCCGGTATTTATCTGAAGATTCCCAGTTCCATATTTCATTTTTTACAAAAAAAGCACTCACGTTTGTGAATGCATTAATGAACCATTATGGAATATCACTATAAAGTATTATATTTATTTAACGGTTTAGCGTAAAGTTTTCTGTATCTATGTCTGGTCTAGTCGAATAGCGTGAGATAGTTTTAAGTGAAACGGTTGTTTTGTTATGATCAGGCACTAGGTAATATTTTTCTCGAAGACTTGCACCCGTGTACACCAACTCTATTTCCCAACCACCATTTCCATAGGGTACGTATCCTCCCAACGCTGCAGGAATATCATCATTATTATTAATTTTAGTTATAGTACTTTTACTTCTATCTGTTATTATCAAGTTAAAATTGCCGTAATTATCATTTGAATTTTCATGTTTGATAATCAGTTTAATCGCTTCATCAATTGATATTGATAGCCCATCACTGGATTGTTGTGTATCATCACTAGCATTGATGATAACGTTATTCACTAGAGTATTTCGACTACCATCAGTTAACTTTTGATTTACATAAGTAGCTATTGTCGACATACCAACTTTTTGTAGTTCATTATCTGCATTGTCATAATAAGCTACAGTATTATGTACATCCCCCAGTAATCTATAATATGGATTATCACCTTTTTGAATATAATACTTAACTGTACTTGAATTAGGTGTTTTAATTGAAACATTGAACCCATCTGCTATTTTATCCGTTAAACCATTCCAAAAACGATTTGCACCATAATAAGCGATTGCTACAGCTGACTGTTTAGGATGGTCTTTCATCTGCTGAACTGTCAGAGTTCCTACATTCCTACTTGCCTGTTTTTTCGTTTCCTGTAATTTACTTTTTTCTTTTTTTAACGATGAAACTTCTCTACTCATTGAACTAGCTATTTTCTTTGAACTTGCTTGTGATTTACTAGAATCAATAGAAGATGATTCATCCTTTTTTGAATTGCTGCTCCCACACGCAGTTAATGATAATAACATCATTGCTATCCCACACGTTACCAATACCTTTTTCATTTTGAAACTCCCCTAAAATTTATTTACCTTTAAATTAAACACTAAAAATGATAGGTAATCAATATTCGTATTCACCTTATGCACTTTTATAAAACTCTGTACAACATAATCTATATTTTCATACTAATAGTCGCAGGTTTTGTTAGATTTTTAACCATTCAAAGATATTTTATACTAAGTTTGTTCAGCCCCAAATGCCGCAATAACCCGTACGACATTTTCTATTTTGGCGTACAAAAAAACATCCACAGTATGGATGTTTCAATTAACCATTATATTTTATTTTGAGTTTGCTGTGCGTCTATTGCATCTTTGGCAGTCGTTTCTAATGCAAACTCATAAGTAAGCTTTGTTCCATTAGATTGTTTTTCTATCCATTCTCCATATGTTATATGTGATCCCTTTATTGTGTAAGGTATGCGATGTGAACCAGATTCACCCCTCATTATAATAAACTTATCGGTTATCTTATACGTATAATTATAGGCTCTATCTTTTCCCAGCTGTGTACGAACCACTGTATCACTTTTTGCGTAACCTAGAGTAATTAAATCAAAAAGGGAGTGCCGTGGAGCAGTACCATCTTCCATAGCTTTACTGATGTCCTCACCATTATATTTGATTGGAGCAAAACTAAATCCTTTTTTTAATTCATTTCTCACAAGATTAGCTGCCTTAGATGACCTTTCAGCTACCATACTTGATTCTTTGGCAGCTGATTCTGATGATGCTTTACTTTCAGAAGATACTTTTGCTTTTTTTATAGACTCTTTCTTATTTGATTCACTTTTTGATTTCTGCAAACTAGATGATTTTACCTCAGATGATGACGATTCCTTACTTGCACTATTGCTGTTCCCACATGCAACTAATAATAATGCAACCATTGTTGAAGCACATAATACGACTACCCTTTTCATTATCCAACACCCCTTTATTTTTATACACTCACATATTAAACACTAAAAAAAGCAGGTAAACAATACCTACCTCCTTTGTATGTACACTCTAAATACTTCAATAAAGTAATAAAGGGTTATATTTTAAAGTTTCTAACATTCATACCCGCTATTAATTTTTAATGCTATATATATTTTTAATTGACGAAGGCTACCAACAAATTCTGCTGGTAGCCTTCTCACTGAATATTTATATTTAATTTTGAGTTAATTAATTTTAAAATAAGTTACTAATTCTACTTCTAAACGATGTAACCCTACCTACTTTACATCCTTGCAACTCCTTGGTTGCGCCAGCGTGAATAAATGAATAGAAATCATCAAACTGAATAATTTATACTAAGAATATTAATATTGAGCTACTATAACCTTAACATGTTTTTGTTTATTGTCAATTTTTCCGAATGATTTATATAGTATTTTCTCATTTTATGTTCTATTTATGATATACTAAATGAGATATTTTAATGATGGTACTTAAATTAATAAAGTGACAGCAACTTAAATCCCCGATTCAATTCTGTCTCCTTCATTTTGAATACACTATAATAATAGTTTGGAGGTTTATACACTATGTTAAGTAAGACAAAAAAATTCTTAAGAGCAAACAAAATTTATTACGATAAAGAACATCTCAATCCATTAATGGTTCCAGATCGTATTTACGTACTTAATTTTGGCTTAGATGAGGATGATCTCAATAATAGATTTATCGTTGAATACACGTATACTTGGACTGGTCGAATCAAAATTAATAAAATTACGATTCGACTTCATAATCAAGTTAGCCCACATGAATTTCGTAATGAAACAGAATTACTGCATTATCTTAAAAAACACACTAAATCGAGCAAATAACATTTGCATTAATCGTCATTAGATGTTATATTAAACTTATGTATTTATGGTTCGGTTATTTAAAGGTGATTTGTTTCATTTATGAACACACTTCTTTTTAATAGTTCAATCAACAAATGCAAAATATATTAGTGCTTACAGCACATGGAGGTTTCATATTATGGAACAAGGTACAGTAAAATGGTTTAATGCAGATAAAGGTTTTGGTTTTATTACTCGCGAATCTGGCGACGACGTTTTCGTTCATTTCTCAGCTATCCAAGGTGACGGTTTTAAATCACTTGACGAAGGCCAAGCAGTTACTTTCGATGTTGAAGATTCTGATCGTGGACCACAAGCAACTAACGTTGTTAAAGCTTAATTATAAGCCTTTGAAACTTACCTTCGGGTAGGTTTTTTTTTTGCAATAATAACCGTATACCCTCTCATCAGCTGCTGTTGTATGACTGTATTTTTAAATTAAATAATTATTTATCATCCGGTTCCTACTATGCACTTTAGGTTACGTTCAAAATCAACTTTAAATTTATCAATATAAAAAATGCCTCATAATTATTAGACGTAGGTCTAACGATTATGAGGCATTTTTAAGTCACACTGTCTTTCAATATCATAATTCATCAACAACAATTAACTTAGAACTATTTTCATTTAAAATGCGTTGCTGTTTACATATCCTTGCCACTTACCATTTGCATTGTATATCGAGTAATATTTATTGCCATTAATTGAATAAGCATATTTTACTGTATATTTCGTACCTGAGTTAGCTATAGTTGACCCTTTTTTTACCGTCCAATTAAAATTACCCCAGATATCATAGCTTCTTTTAACAGAGACAATTTTATTGTATTTAGTATAAATATGGCTAGTTGCTTTATTATTCACATAACCCATCCATTTACCGGCATCGTTATAAAGTGAGTAGTAAATATTTCCGTTTCCTGTAGTATATCTGTATCTAACGTTATATGTTTGACCATAGTAATTACTAGAAGTACTTTTTTTAGATGACCACAAGAAATTACCCCAGACATTATAACCTTTATCGCTAATTTTGACCTTTGCCTTTAATGATTTAGCTACTAAGGTATTCGTAGCATTACTGTTAACATAGCCTTTCCAAACATTATTACCATTATATAGTGAGTAATACGTATTACCATTAATCTTATACGCATATTTAGCATTGTATGTCTGTCCGGAGTTAGTAACTGTAGATCCTTTTTTACTTGTCCAATTAAAATTACCCCAGATAGTATAGCTATTTTTAACAGAAACAATCTTATCATATGATGAATAAACTAAATTTGAAGCATTACTATTCATATAACCTAACCATGTACCTGCATTATTATAAAGTGAATAATAGACGTTACCATTACCCAATGTATATCTGTATCTGACATTTAAGTTTTGACCATAATAATTAGCTGTTGTTCCTTTTGCTGACGTATAGAAAAAATTACTCCAGATAGTATAATCACGTTTAGTAATTTTAGCGGTTGCTTTAAATTCTTTAGCTGAAGCAACCTCCATTGCGTTACTATTTACATATCCAGCCCATTTGCCTTTACTATCGTACAATGAGTAATATTTGTTACCATTACTGTGATTATAGTAATATTTTGCGCTATAAACTTTTCCAATTTTTCCAGTTGTCGTATTTTTAACTTTATTCCAACTAAAATTACCCCAAACATTATATCCAGATTTTTTAATTGAAACTAATTCATTATAACTTTGTGCTTTCCCAGCTGCGTTCGTGGGTGGTGTACTTTCTGTTGGTTTGTTATCTGTTGATGCACTTAAAAACCAATCAGCATTTTTACCAGACATGATACTTGCATCAATGTTTCCAACCCCTGATAAACCATGATTTGTAAAGTTACTTGTATATTGCCATAACGAATGACTTGTTTCCATTGGCTCATTACTTTGGTATGCAGCTAACCAAAAACCATCATATGCGTTAACAGCCGTACTGGCATATGTTTTCATAAAACTAGCATAAGAGTAAAGTATAATTTTACGATTACCTACATATTTAGCCATCTCATCAGCCCAGGCTTTTGTTGTGGCGTTAGTATTTGCTTTGCTAGCATTCGTAACCGTTTGATCTTCATAATCATTGACAAAGAACTTAGCATCCTTGGCACGGTTATATAAGTCTTTCGCTTCTACTCTAGCATCAGCAACATTTTCATATTGGCTAAATGAATAAACACCATATGGAATATTATATTTCTTCATCATCGCAATATTATGATCAATCACTAAATCTTTACGATTTGACCCATATTGAACACGTAAAATAATAAATTTAAAATTTTTCTTTAATACTTTAGCTTGTGCATCTGTAAATGATCCTTGAAATTCTGATAAATCAGGAATTGAATTATCGCGATTTGTAGCCGATTTACTCAATAAAGATGCTGATTTAACTAATGATTCAGGTACATTTGACCCCATCACACCTTCAGGCTTCGAAGTATTAGCCGAGGCCTGATATGCTCCGATACCAATACCTACTATCACACTAGATAAAAATAATACATATTTCGTCATTCTTTTCAAAATAGAAACCGCCCTTTTATTTTTTGTTTAATAACCATATTCTAGCATAATTTATAAGTCAAAAAGATTAAGATTAGAAAAAAAGACCTTCAATAAAAAAATAATAGACGTTTTATAAGCGTCTATTATTTAATTAAGATACTTTTTAAACCACTTAACACAGTATTTTTCTCGTTCAATTGCATGATCTAAAATCAAATAATGACCATATTGTTTGTTGATTTCTTCTTCTGAGAAAAAAATTAATTTCATTCTTCCTTCAAGATGATCTAATTTTACTTGATGTAACTGTAATTGCTCAATTAATCTTTGCTGTAATTGAACGTCATCTTTATTTTTAATAAAATAAAGTTTCAAAATAAATTCGTCTTTAATCGGTTTTAATTCCCCACTATCTGATACTAACCAATCCATTAAAACTTTTTTACCTTGTGATGTAATAGAATATATTTTCTTTTCTAACTTAGTACCTGCTATTTCAATTTCATGCGTAATGTATCCATCTTTTTCCATTATTTTAAGAGCAGGATAAATTTGACTATGTCCTGCTTGCCAAAATTCTCCAATATCAGTCGTAAATGCTTTAGTTATATCGTACCCCGATAATGGTTCTTGATTCAATAATCCTAAAATAATATATTGTAATTTATTTTTTTTTGCCATTTTTCCCCTTAACTTGACTTTTAATACTTATCAGTATACTATAATCAAGTAAACAAAAACATGTAAACTTTTACATGTATAAATAAACACTTTAAAGGAGAACAAAAATTATGACAAATACAGAAAAAAAGTTTAAAACATTAGATGATTTCTTAGGTACACATTTTGTATATACTTACGATAACGGTTGGGAATATGAATGGTACGCTAAAAATGATCATACTGTTGACTACCGTATCCATGGTGGTATGGTTGCTGGACGTTGGGTAACTGATCAAGAAGCTCACATCGTTATGCTTACTGAAGGTATTTATAAAATTGCTTGGACAGAACCTACAGGTACTGATGTCGCTCTAGATTTCTTACCTAACGAAATGAAAATTAACGGAACAATCTTCTTCCCTAAATGGGTTCAAGAACATCCTGAAATTACAGTTACTTACCAAAATGACCATATCGATTTGATGGAAGAATCTCGTGAAAAATACGAAACATATCCTAAAATGGTTGTCCCAGAATTTGCTACAATCACTTACATCGGTGATGCCGGTCAAAATAACGAAGATGTTATCAATGAAGAACCTTATGTTGGTATGCCAGATGATATTCGTAATGGTAAATATTATGACGAAAATTACAAAATGATCAAAAAGAACTAATTTATTCCAAATAAAAATCGTCTGAACTTTTAAAAGTTCAGACGATTTTTATTTTATAACTTTTTTATCTTAAAGACGTGCATTTAATTCTTTTGAAAGGTCTTCGAAGCCAGGTTTACCAAGTAAGGCAAACATGTTCTTTTTGTATGCTTCAACACCTGGTTGGTTAAATGGGTTAATTCCATTCAAGTAACCAGATACAGCTACAGCTGCTTCAAAGAAGTAAATTGTATATCCTAATGTGTAAGCGTCTTGTGTAGGAATGTTCAAAATCATGTTAGGAACATTACCATCAGTATGAGCTAAAACAACACCTTGGAAAGCCTTTGTATTAACAAAGTCCATTGTCTTACCTTCTAAGTAGCCTAAGCCATCAAGATCGCCCTCTTCTTCAGGAATAGCAGTATCATTAACGGGAGTTCCCACATTAATTACAGTTTCCATCAAGTTACGACGGCCTTCTTGAATATATTGGCCTAATGAATGTAAATCAGTTGAGAAATTAGCTGAAGATGGGTAAATACCCTTTTGATCTTTACCTTCAGATTCGCCCATCAATTGTTTCCACCATTCTGAGAAATATTGTAAACTTGGTTCGTAGTTTTCTAGAATTTCAGTTGTGTAACCTTTACGGTATAAAATATTACGTAAAGCTGCGTATTGATATGCTTCATTTTTTGTTAAATCAGCATCTGAATATTCAACACGTGCGTCTTCAGCACCTTGCATCAAGGCATCAATATCAGCACCTGAAGCAGCAATTGGTAATAAACCAACAGCAGTAAGAACTGAGAAACGGCCACCAACGTCATCAGGAATAACAAATGCTTCATAGCCTTCAGAATCAGCTTCAACTTTTAAGGCACCAACTTTACGATCAGTTGTAGCGTAGATACGTGAGTTAGCTTCTTCTTTACCATATTTTGCGATTAATTTTTCTTTGAAAACACGGAAAGCAATTGAAGGTTCTGTTGTTGTACCTGATTTAGAAATAATATTAACTGAGAAATCACGATCACCAATTAAATCTACTAAATCATGTACGTATGAAGGACTAATTGAATTTCCAGCAAATAAGATTTGAGGTGCATTTCTTTTTTCAGCTGGTAATAAGTTATAGAATGTATGGTTTAAGAATTCAATAGCTGCGCGAGCACCTAAATATGAACCACCAATACCGATAACGACTAAAACTTCTGAATTAGATTGAATTTTTTTAGCTGCTGTTTTAATACGAGCGAATTCTTCTTTATCGTAGTCTTTAGGTAAATCTAAAAATCCACGGAAATCACTACCTGCCCCTGTACCGTTGCGTAATTCACTATCTGCTGCAGTAACAAGTGCTTGCATTTCGCCAAGTTCATTGTCTTGGACGAATTTTGATAAGTTAGAACTATCGAATGAAATATGTGCCATTTTAATTATCTCCCTCATATTCTTTATTTAACAACTTACATTATACAATACTTAGTAGAAAATATAACAGTCAAACAGAACTTTAATTACAAATTCCGTTATTTTTTTTGTTTACTATGAGAATATCCGTAACCGTAATAAGCAACTAATCCTATAATAATCCAAATTAGAAAGGCAACCCAGATATTAATCGGTAACTGAATCATCAAATAGACTGAAATAATTATAGACAAGATTGGTAACAATGGTACAAATGGAACTCTAAATTGGCCTTTACTAGGTTCACCAAATTGTTTCCTTAAACTTATTAATGCCAAAGCCAAAATAACAAGTACGGTTAACGTTACAATATTAGTCAATTTGGCTAAACTTTCAATAGACACTAACCCACTTGCAATCGCAATAAAAATACCGACTGTCCATGATGCTGCTTTGGGCGCATTCGTCTTATCGCTAATTTTTGCTAAGTATTGGGGCAATAATCCGTCTCTCGCCTCCGAATAAATCATTCTCGATAAACCATAGGCTAATGCAATTAAGACGCTTAGAAGCGTTATTATTGCACCTACCGAGATTATATTTCCAATAATACTCTGATTTACAAATCGCATCGCAAATGCAACTGGATCACTAACATTTAATTGTGTATACGGGACAATTCCGGTTAATACTAACGTAACAATAATATAAAAAATAGCAGAAATACTTATCGCACCAATAATTCCTTTTGGAATTGTCTTTTGCGGATCAATTACTTCGTCTGATGCCATCGCAATAGATTCAAACCCTAAAAAGGCAAAAAATACTAATGCGGCCCCACTCATTACCCCACTTGTACCAAATGGCATAAAGGGTTGCCAGTTACCAGGTTTAATGTAAAAAACACCCACTACTATAAATAAAAGAATAATCGCAAATTTTACAAATACCATTATTTTGCTTAAACGTAGTGCCTTTTTTGCTTCAAATGTTGTTAACCATGTAACGACTAACGTAATTATAACAGCAATAATATCGATATATGACCCTCTTGCTGCATTATACGATGCACTCAGCGCAACAGGCAGGTGGATATTAAGCCCTATCAAGAACCCCTGCATATACGCAGACCAACCTGAGGCAACAGAAGCCCCCGCTAGAATATATTCACAAATGGTAAACCAACTAACGAACCAGGCTATAAACTCACCAAAAATAACATAAACATAATTATACGAACCACCAGAAACTGGTATTCTTGATGAAAATTCTGCATAAGAAAAGCCGTTCATTATAACTGCAATTGCGGCAATAATAAACGACAAAATAAGGGCAGGACCAGCCTCTTGACTGGCAGCATTCCCCGTAACAACGAAAATACCTGTACCAACTGTTGCGCCTAACCCTAAAAGAATGAGATCACCGGTTTTAAGGGTTCTTTTTAATTTACTAACATGATGAGTTGTCGCAAATTCTTTTTTCCTTAAATCCATCGATTAACACTCCTTCACCATTTTATAAAGTTTTCATAATTCCTAACATAATAACACCTAAAATAACAAATATTGATCCAAGTGTGACATAAATCATCTCATGCTTAGTCTTCTTTTCTCCTAATAAGTAGATACTACCGAATGTTGAAATAACCACTCCCATTTGAGAAAATGAAAAACTAACAGCTTGACCTAATTTAGGAATTGATAAGAACATAAAGATGTTACCAGCGCCCCAAATAAGTCCCGTTAATACATTTTTAAAAGTTGATGAGTGCATAATAACTTCATTTGCAATAAGCGCAACAAATCCAGCACCTATAACCATACCAACAGCTTGTGGCAAGATTGTTGCCATTGTAAATGCACGTGATTCATCAGCAGTCATGCCCACTGTTGCATAATGAACAACAATTGTATAACCTACGTAACCAATTGTTGACAAAATAATAGCACGTACACCAGCAGCAGTATTCTCATTTTTTTCTGAATCAGATAGAACTGAATTTTTTTTATCTCTCAATGATGTCAAAGCAGCACCAGCAATAATAACGATCATCGCTATAGTACCAATCACAACCATTTGAGTTGTCTTCCATTCATTAAACAGTATGACACCTGCCAACGCATTACCAGCTAACTGTAAGCCTGTTGAAACAGGAACTGTTTTTGAGATTCCGATTGCTTTCATAGCATGGAATTGTTGATTTTGACCTAAACTCCAAAATAAACCAGAAACGATACCAATAATCCAGACTTTTGTGTCCATTTCTGGTTGATAAATACCATAAATGGCAATTCCAAAAATCAAGGCACCCCATGTCATACCAACTGTTTGTTGGTTGGCAGTTCCGCCAAGTTTTCCACTTATAAGTCCAATACTACCCCATGCAATTGCAGGGATTACTGCCATTAAGATAATCATAATTAATTAAATCCTCTACTCTCTCTCTTTTATTCTTTTTTCGCGATTTAACTATTTTAGCAGTAAAGTAACCGTATTTACAACCCTTAAAACAAAAATTTGATGATAGCTTTAGCAACATTTGAAACGGGTTACATTCGAAATCCATCAAAAACACTCATAAACGTTTAATTACAAGCATTTTGTTTTTATGAATTTTTTATATTTTACGAAAAAAAACAATCCTATTTAATAATAAATAGGATTGTTTTTTAATTAATCAACTTTAATAACTAACGTTTTTAAATAATTACCTTGACGATATTCCTTGTTTGTTACAAAGTCACTTGATAAACGGAATGTTTCAAGTAATGTAAATGAACGATTCTTATTAGCAAAAGCTTCTGTGATTTGTTCTTTTAATTTTTTGAGCGTCAATCCTGCCGAATTAGTTGAGAACATGATAACACCATCTTTTTGTGTAATATCAATAGCATCTTCAGCAAGTTGAACATAATCTTTTTGAACTGAGAATGTTCTTTTCTTTGAACGTACAAAACTTGGTGGATCCAAAATAACTAAATCATAGTTAATATGGTGTTTCTTTGCATAATCTAAATAGCCGAAAACATCCATTCCACGAATTTCTTGTTTTTCAGGATCAATATTATTAAGTACAAATTGTTCTTTTGTACGATCAATATTTTTATTATTCACATCTACACTAACTGTTTTAAGTGCGCCACCTACTGATGCAGCAACTGATGTTGCACCTGTATTACTAAATCCGTTAAACACAAGTTTTCCTTCAGCATATTTATTCATAATTGCTTTACGCATTTCACGTTGTTCTAAGAAAAGTCCTGTCGTTGTTTCATTAAGATATGCAGCAAATTGAAGGCCATTTTCTTGAACAATAAGTGGCGTAGGTGCATCTTTTCCACGAACTTTGAATGTTGATGGTTCACCCTTTGTATCGTAACGAAGATTAGCATAAATACCTTTATAACTTGTAACTGCATCAGAAAATGCACTATAAATCATATCTTTGTGTTGGTAAAGACCTAAGCTATACCAAGTAAATACATAATAATCGTCGTAATAATCAATTGTTAATCCACCGATACCTTCACCTTCACCGTTAAAGAAACGAAAGGCATTCGTCTCCTTATTAGTAAATAATGATTTACGGTTCATTCGAGCGTTATTAAATAATTTTGAGAAAAAATCTTCATCAATACGTGATTCTTCATTTCGTGAAAAAATCCAGCCATCCCCACGATTTTGTTCTGCAAAATAACCATAAGCGACAAATTGATTATGTAGCGTTAATGCAACCCATTCTCCTTCTTTAAAATCACGAGTTGTTTGTAAATCTTCCTTATCAATTAATGGGTATCCATTTTTAAACTTTTTTGCTGCATGTGAAATAATTTCTACTTTTCTCAATGACTAGCACTCCTTCTATTTTTTAACGTCTTTTTTATTTAATATTTGATTTAAGATAAGATATAGCCCACAGCCTATCAATGTACCCAATGAATTAAAAATGATATCATCTATATCACTAACTCCGGATCCTAGTACAAACTGTCCACATTCAATAGCGATTGATAAACAAATACCAACCAACATTGTTTTTACTAGAGAATACTTTTTAAATTGCTTTAGACTGGGTAAAATAATTCCTAACGGAACAAACCAAAGAATGTTACCATATAGATTATACACGAAATCGAACAAAGATTGTCCATTTGTCAGTTTAATTGTTTCAATTAACGGTGTCCAATTGATAGAATGAAAATTATAGGTTGAATTCAATCGGATATCCCATGGGAAATAGACATATCTAAATACCGTCAATTCAACTAATAAAACGAGGTACGCAACTAATAATAGCCTTACAAATTCTGTTCTGAAGTTTATTTTTTTCTTTTGATACAACCCTATACTTACTCGAATAACAAGATACACGATTAAGTAAAAAATTGTTTTATCAACACTTAAAAAAATAAGATGGATTAATGGAAAGTGGTTAATACCTTGTGAGTAATGATGTAAAACGTATTCATATAATTTTGATAAAAATAACATTCTTTCAACCTCACCTTCCATCTTCTCCTATATTAACAAATAAAAACATGATATTTTAGTATGTACCATTATTTTTCATGTAAATTTAATAAGTTAAAAATGCATTAACAAAGCTTAGCATCAATTGACACAAATTTAATATAGACTGTAAACTACAGTTACGATTTTAATTTGATTATACTCGAAAGGACGGTTCAAACCGTGCAGACACTCAAACGATTTAGAACATTTCTAAACACAAAGCTTGGATTTTTCACCCTACTTCTGTTTCTTTTCTGGTTAAAAACAATTACTGCATATCTTATTGATTTTAACCTTGGTGTTTCAGGAATTTATCAATACTTTGTCCTTTTGTTAAATCCACTTGGCACAACCATGCTACTACTCGGACTTGCATTATACATTAAAAAACCAGTTATTTCATATTTGACTATGTTTTTAATTTACATTGCGAACTCAGCATTACTATTTTTTAATGTTATTTATTATCGAGAATTTACTGATTTTATGACAATTAATACAATGTTAGGTTATTCTAAAGTTTCTGAAGGTATTAGTGGCAGCTCTTTTGCTTTAATGAAACCACACGATATTTTTTACGTCATTGACTTAGTGCTTATTATTTGCTTATTCTTAACTCGCTATTTAAAATTTAACACTCGACCATTCAGTAAACTTAACGCGTTTGCAATTACATCATTCTCAATAATGCTAACATTGGCAAGTTTAACATTAGGCGAAATTGACCGACCACAATTAATTACGAGAACGTTTGATCGTAATTATATTGTTAAATACTTAGGAATTGATTCATATACCGTCTACGACAGTTTCAAAACAGTTAAAAACAATCGGGTTCGCGATACTGCTGAAAGTTCTGATTTAAATGATGTCCTTGATTTTACAAAGTCACATTATGCAGCACCTAATCCAAATATGTATGGTATCGCAAAAGGTAAAAATGTTATTGTGCTCCATTTAGAAAGTTTTCAACAATTTTTAATTAACTTTAAGGTGAATGGAAAAGAAGTCACACCCTTCTTAAATTCTCTATACAATGGTAAAGAAACTTATAGTTTTCCTAATTTTTTCAATCAAGTCGGACAAGGTAAAACATCTGATGCTGAGAATCTCTTAGAAACAAGTATCTATGGATTACCTCAAGGATCTGTTTTCACATCTCTTGGATCCGAAAATACATTTGAAGCAGCTCCCGCTATCTTAAATCAAACCGCTGGTTATTCTAGTGCTGTTTTCCACGGTAATATTGGATCATTTTGGAACAGAGATTCCGTTTATAAAAGTATGGGATACCAATACTTCTTTGATTCAAGTTATTATGATACGTCTGCAAATAACACTCTAGAATACGGTCTAAAAGATAAGTTATTATTCAATGATTCAGTTAAATATTTAGAAAAATTACAGCAACCTTTTTATGCAAAATTCATTACCGTGTCAAATCATTTCCCATTTGATATTGATTCAAAAAATAAAGACTTTGAAGTTCCAGATACAGGTGATACGTCTGTTAATAATTACTTCCAAACGGCTCATTATTTAGACGAATCAGTTAAAGAATTTTTCACATACTTAAAAAAATCTGGATTATCTAATAATACAATGGTTGTCCTCTATGGTGACCATTACGGTATTTCAAATTCAAGAAATGTGAAGCTTGCTAAACTTCTTGGTAAATCATCCGAAACATGGAGCTCATTTGATAATACACAATTACAACGTGTTCCATTTATGATTAATATTCCTGGAAGTAAAAATGGTGGCATCCAAAATCAATATGGTGGTGAAGTTGATGTCTTACCTACCCTTCTTCACTTATTAGGCCTAGATTCGTCATCATATGTTCAATTTGGGACAGATTTATTTTCTAAGAATCACGATCAGACAGTTGCGTTTAGAAATGAAAACTTCATTACACCTAATTATACTGTTTTAGATTCTACAATTTATGATAATGTAACAGGTAAAGAAGTTACGCACCCTTCTAAAATTGTTAAGGAAACAATAAAGAAAGATCAGACAAAAGTCAGTACCGAACTAAATTTATCGGATACAGTCAATAATCAAAACTTATTACGTTACTATACACCAAAGAATTTTAAGCCAACGCAACCAAGTGACTATAACTATAAGAATCAATATAGTAAATTACTAAAATTACAAGAAACGCTTAAAAACAATTCGACAAGCCTCTATTCAAAACATGGCAATAAGTCGACAACAACCTTATATCAAACAGATGCTCCTGAATTAAAGGCACCAACTGCAAGTTCTTCTTCAAAAACTGTTACAAGTTCAAGTTCAAGTACCAGTTCAAAATAAACGCTACCGAAAAATAAATTTCGGTAACGTTTATTTTTTTATTCTAAACAACTTCACATAATGTTCATAACTATTATTTAAAATTAGTCATATAGATTAATCGAAGAGGTGTCATTATGTCTTTAATTCTACAATCATTATCTAGTATTTTTTATCATAAGAAACAAACAGTTGGGTTATTTATCATATTTTTTTTCACAATACTAATCGGTCTCTCAAACTTATTATTTAATCAAATTTCATTTGAATCATTTAAAAGTTTTAAAAAAATGCTTGCTCATATTAATGTTAATAGTACATCTAGTTCTAATTTACTTAGTGTCTTAACAGATATTCATAAACAACAAGTCAGCCTAATCTACCCTATTATTATTGGGTTATTGATAGCGGGTATTACTATCAGTATTGTTGTTTATAAAAAAATCATCAACAAGCGTATCAACGAATATCTTAGTTTACACAATATCGGCGAAAGTCAGCCTAAAGTCGCATTTGCATTCGCTCTTGAAGTCCTTATTATCTTTATAGCAGCATTAATTTTAGTGATAATTTTAATTTTCTTCTTTAAAAATAACTATACTTCATTGCTGAGAGAACTAAATATTTATTGGCTAACCCATTCATTAGCTATGCAACTTTCTCCCTCAGAAATATCCTCTGAGTTATTAGAATTACTGTCACATAAATTAACCAATTTTAATGGGAATTTTTTAATTTCCTCTACAAACGTACAATTTAGTACATTAATCTCGCAAGAATCATTCATTAATTCTGCATATCTATTTGCTGGCGGTATAACTATTAGCCTTATTTCATTCCTATCTGTCTTATTCTCTACCCGTAACTCATCTCATTAAATTATAGGAGGCATCACAATGCAACTAAAAAAATACACTAATACAACTCAATCATTAACCTCATTATTCCCTACCCATTCGGTTTCAATCATTTTAGATAAATCATTTGAATTCGTAAATCAACTTGAAAATCAAGACTTTATTAATTCAAATTTAGTTACTTTAATCACAATTGAAGAACTAAGCTTAATAGTTCCTTATCTAACTATCACACAAAATATGGGTTTAACATCTAAGAAACAGCACAAAAAAACATATAAAACTATTTCAAAATTAATTTATGGACAATATTTTCACCACTATTCACCGAATTTTATCAACAAAAAAACGACTGATTTAAGTCACTTTGATGAAACACTTATTTTAATTTTTAGAGCTATCTTAAACGATTATTCGGTGATCATTTTATCAGGCTTAATTGATGAATTTTCAATAATAGAAACAAGATTCTTCATTGATTTAGTCACAGAATTAACCTGCCAATTAGATTTAAGCATTATTATCACAACTAAACAGACAGAGTTACTTACTCAACCGCAAATCATTCCCTTTGCAGAATCTCCTATAATAGAATAAACCCTCATTGCATATGCAATAAGGGTTTATTCCAATTATTTTTTATTCTTGTTGCCAATCTTCTGAGTAATAATAATTATTTAAATGATATTTAGGTTTAACTTGTTTTTGAGTCAGGAATGGGTTCACATAACTATCAACCGCAACCCAACCTTTCCAACCTAAATGAATCGTATCTTCCATGAAGTATTCTTCATTACCATCTTTACTGAAATCAGCAATTTTATTAAATCCTTGGGATTTCAATTGCTTTGTAACCTTACCATCAAAGTTAGCTAGCATCTTCGACGATAGTCCAGTATAACTTGCCCAACGTTGGTTTACAGGTGGAATAATAAACAAGACGTCAGTATGTTCTTTAGCAAACTGATTTAAAATTAATTGGAAATCTGAAAATTCAACAGAATGATCATAATTTAATTTAGTCTGTGTACCTGCAAGCTTACCAATTTTTTTGTTAAGCTTATTTTTATCCCAATAACTATTTTTGATTGCAAAATCATTATTGGTTGTCCATTTAGCACCATATTTACCGGCAAGAATATTTAATTTATTTAAATCATATTTTGCTGGAAGGTTCTTAGTTTGTTTGTCGATAGTCTGTGTTCGATCGGCCATCGGAAAACCTGAGAATAATTGATCTTCATGATTCAAAATCGTTAATTTCAAGCGAAGCATCGTAGCATCCGCTTCAGATAACGACTGTCCTTCAGCAATTTTATGCATTGCATTCAGTACAGATTCATTTCCTTCACCAGACATTAAAGTAATAAATCTGTTGGCAGCATAACGATCTGACAGGCTGTTAGCATTTGCAGATAGTAACCACTCTGTTGTTTGTAATGGTGAATAAAAATTATTAAATACCTGCTTTCTTACACCATTAGGAACAAACCATTGTGGTGATACCACCATAACTGCTTTTTTATTTCTTAATTGATTTTTGATACCTTGTAAATAAAAATAATGATTAAGCGATTGTGTCCCACCAGTTCCCATTAAAAATGGACGATATGAACGATTATATTTTTTCGCTAAAACTGAAGGATGCATCGAATCCATCCGTGAAAATTCGGATGAACCGATAAATGCCACATAACCATCATCTAATGCCTTTTGACGAATAGCAGAGCCCTTTAAAATTAAAGTAGATTGCGATACTGCTGCTTTTTCTTCAGTTTTTGCAGAACTGAAATTATAATTGACTGGTGCAAGTAGTATGGCTAATAGTAATGCAACAGCCAAAACAACAGGCCCAATGATCATGAATAACTTCTTTTTCAATCCCATTTAGATCAAGCTTTCTACTTTTGCAATAATTAAATTTGGTGTTGCCCACTCAGAACGTTCAAACTCTGAAATTGGAATATCAACACCTAATTCATTTTGTAATTCTAAGATTAATTGAATTGAACCCATTGAATCTAATAGGCCTTCATCAAAAACATTTAAATCTAAATTATTTCTAACTTCTGCGCTACCTGTTGTCTCTTCTAATATATCTAAAACTTTATCTTTTGTGTTCATATCAATTCTCCTCTAATTATCTATTTTATGAAAAATATAGTTTGTCCAAAAATCCTGAAAAGATTAAGAAACTTAAGCAAACGATGTTAAACGTAATAAAGATTGCAAAAATTTCTGTAAATTTATTACTTGGAATACTGGTTTTATGTTTCTTTTTAAATCTGAGCCATGCATCATTAATGACGATAGCTATCGCATGGAATAGGCCATAGGCAATGTAATACCAAGTAACCCCGTGCCAAAATCCCATGAGTAAGAATAATCCAAAATAACCAACAATAGCTGTTGTTATTCGACTTTTAATTAATTTATGTTTCATCATAAAAAAGACTAATCTCATATAAACAAAATCACGGAACCAGAATGAAAGTGTCATGTGCCAACGATTCCAAAAGTCTTTAATATTGTGTGCGATGAAAGGTCTATTAAAGTTAGGAGGTGTTTCAATTCCCATAAAGTAACTGATACCAACTGCGAATAAACTATAACCAGCAAAATCAAAAAATAAATCCATACTGTACGTGTACATGTAACCAACTAAGGCCCACGATATACCACCGTCTAGTAATGCAATACGTGCGACGTGAGGTAACAGCATCGTACCAAATAGGTATGCTAGTAAAAATTTATATAAGAAACCTAAGAAAATGTAAAATACACCCTTTTGTAACATTTCTAAATATTTTTCTCGACTTGGGACATTTTGATAATCTTTAACAAACCGTCTGTAACGATCGATTGGTCCCGATGAGATAGTTGGGAAAAACAATAAAAATTGTAAGGTTAGCATCAAATCAAATTTCTTAATACTACCATCTCGCGATTCCATAATCATTTGAACCGCTTTAAACGTTAAATAACTAATTCCTAAAAAGCCAATAATTGATGGTATACCATTATTAATGGCTGGTGTTATTTTTACGATGGATAATGGTGCTATCGCTAAAAGGACAGCCATAATAAAAACCCACGTTTGATTATACTTACTACGATAATTCATGTATAAACCGATAAGTAAGACTTCAAAAATTATATAAATAAGTAAATTAAAGCCTTCGTGAAGTTTTGGACCGCCAAATATTAAGAAAATAAAGAGTAATGAAATTAACGTTTCATACAATCTAAATCTTTTACCATTAAGCAAACCAACAATAATTGGAATTAAAACAACAATAAGATATAGAAAGTACATCGGATTGACATAAGGTTGGAATGATACCATTAAGCATTCACCTCATTTATTAGTGTTTTCCGATCAATTTTACCATTTTGCGTTAATGGTAAAACATCAACATAAACAAACTTCTGTGGAATCATATATGACATCATTGTATCTAACAAGTATTTTTTAATTTCAACTGTTAATTCTGAGTCTCGTTCAACTGGATTATCATTTTGAACAACATACGCAATTAATTGAACCACTTTATGATCCTTATTATATTTTGGAATAGTGATTGCTTGTTTTACAAATGGATGCGATGACACATGATGGTCAACTTCTTCTAATTCAATTCGGTAACCATGTAGTTTAACCTGGAAATCAATTCGTCCACGATATAACAACATCCCTTCAGAATTTATGATTGCTGCATCACCAGTTCGATAGGCAGCTACGCCATCCATTTCAAAAAAAGCACTGGCCGTTTTTTCAGGATTGTTAAGATAACCTTTTGAGACACTAGGTCCAGCAATAATTAATTCACCTTCATCACCATTTGGTACTAGTTCATTTTCTGGATTAACTACAACCATCTTTGTATCTGATTTGGCATAACCAATTGGTAATCGTGGGTATTGTTCTAAAATAGCATCAGTAATCTCAACACTCGAAACCGCAACTGTTGCTTCCGTAGGACCATACGTATTAAATATCTTAGCCATTGGGAATCTTTGCTTCAATGCTGCAGCTGTTTTGTGAGTTAATTCTTCACCACAAAATAAGAATCGACTAAGATCTGGTAAATGTTTATCATCAAACGTTGGTTCTAATAAACAAATATCAATAAATGATGGTGTTGAAACCCAAACTTGTAAGTCCAGAGTAGGTAACGTTTGGAAAAGAACTTTGAAATTATCCGTCACTTCTTGAGGTAAAACAGATAACTTACCACCCATAGTTAATGTAGGATACAAGTCCATTACTGATAAATCAAATGAGTATGGTGCCTGAGATAGACTATTGGGATGTTCTGGTAGAGAGAAATCTTCTATCATCCAGTTCACGTAACTTATCAAGTTATCATGACTAATTTGAACCCCTTTTGGCTGTCCAGTCGTACCAGATGTAAAGATAATATAGAAGTTATCTTTACCAGTTACTTGGAAACTAGGATCAGGAACTTCTACCCCTTGATTATTCTCAATAATTTCTGTTAATTCAGTTGATAAAATTACAGGTACATCGAGTTTAACTTCAGGTAATTCTGCTACAGCTATACAAGCGACTGGTTTCGCAACTTCTTGAATTGACTCTAAACGCTCAGCTGGTGAGTGCGAATCAATTGGAATATATGCGTGCCCTGCTTTAACGCTTCCTAAAAAAGCCACTAGCATATTAAATTTTTGATTTCCATATATCATAATTGGACGTTTATTATCTAAATTTAATTCAATCAAATGCAATGCTAATGCATCAGATTTTTCTTTTAACTGTTGATAAGTATTTGTCTCACCCAAATCATTGTAAACAATGCGATTGGGATCGGACATTGCGATCATATCAATTTGATTAATTACATTTTTTATCATGTCTTTGCTCTCCTTTAAAATTCATTATAGATAAACGTACCATTACTTATACCTTTAAATGAATACAGGTAAACTAGCATCGCCAATACAATAAAATAAAAGGCAGTTCGAACGATAAACATAAAAACTTCATTTTCTTTTAAATCATGCCATTTTTGGCTCATATTTATCACATCCCCCTTAGAATGAATATAGTATACACTTTTTTTCCCCCGTTTAGCATTCATCTATGTCATACTAACCTAACAATTTTGTAATATTAAACTTAGTTAATAATCTTATTAACCGCTTTTTAGTGTAACAGAATTACATCTATATCACAAAAAAGAACGATTTCTATTTGTATATAGAAATCATTCTTTAATAATTTTTTAACTATTTATTCATTTTCTTGATTTGGAAACGTCAATGTAAACGTTGTCCCTTTTCCTTCAGTACTCATCACTTCAACTTTTCCGTTATGAAGTTGCATTAATTGATGAACAATTGATAATCCCAATCCTGATTCTCCGTACTTAGTACTCTTACGAGATGGATCTGCCTTGTAGTAACGTTCCCAAATATTTTCTAGCTGGTCTTTTGTCATGCCAATACCTGTATCAGTAATCCTAAAGATACTTTCATGGTAACCACGTTCAGCTGAAATATGAATCGTTCCTGATTGAGTGAATTGAATGGCGTTTTGCGTAATGTTAAAAATAACTTGCACAAATCGATCGTAATCCGCAAAAACCATTAAGTTTTTAGGAACACTTAATTCAATCTTATCGTCGGCTTCTATTGCTTTTTTTGTTAGTTGTTCAACGATGTTATTCAAAACAATAACCGCATCAAAATTACTTGGTGCTAGCGTAATTTGATTTGTCCTAATTTTTTCATAGTCTAAATTTTCATTGACTAATCGGATTAATCGCTTAGTTTCACTTTGCATTAGTTCAATGCTCTTCCCTTTGCTCTCTTCTGGAATTGCATCGTATGCTAGCCCTTCAAGTAGTCCGTTAATAGTTGTCAACGGTGTACGCATTTCGTGTGCAGCGTCAGCCATAAATTGTCTACGACGTTCTTCTTGACGTTTTATTTCTTTCTCTGATTCTTTCAATGAAGAAACCATGCCATCAAAATCTTGTGCCAAATCATCTATTTCATCTCGATGTCTACTTTCGATATGCACATCAAAATTACCATCAGCAACCATTCGAGTTGCACGTCTCAATCGATTAATTCTAGAAACAGAGTATCTCGCTAAAAGATAACTCAAAATAATTCCAGCGATAACAGAGACAATAAACGCAATAACCAAATTCTGAGTCATTTGACTCATATTGGATTGAATATTAGAAACATTGGCTCCAACCGATATAACCGCATATAATTTACCATTATAAAAATAAGGTTTCAAAATATCGGTCATATTAATTGCTTTCATATCTGTTTTTAATTGTCTATTAATATGCGGTGTACGGTGAACAACTTCACCATTTTCCAATTTTTTCCACTGCTCACTTGTAATATTGTCCTGTACCGCATTATCAGGATAGATAATTTTAGATTTTTTAGTATAAATAGTAAATCGAACATTTTGCGTTTTTAAAATTAATTCTGCATTTCTTAAATTATTTAAGTTTAAATTAAATTGCGTTTTTGAATCGGTTGTTTTTAAAACCATTGATTCTGACATTAAACTATCCGAGTAACCTTCCAATTGTGTCCATGTATTTTTATAGACCATATCACTCGTGAAATTTAAAAATAAAGCGCCAAATACAATGACCAATGTAATAATAACCGCGAAGAATGCTAACATTTGCTGATAAAGTAGCTTCATTAGTAACCAGCTCCTGAGTCATCAAATTTATAACCGACACCCCACACCGTTTGAATAACTTGTGGACCCACTTTTTCAATTTTTTGACGTAATTTTTTAATATGTGCATCAACTGTTCGTTCATCACCAAAAAATTCATAATCCCAAACTAATTCCAATAGTTTTTCTCTTGAAAAGACTTGTTTTGGTTTATTGGCCAACGTTTTCAACAAATCAAATTCTTTTGGTGTTAAATCATGAATTAAAACGTCTTGTAAGTATGCTTCTCGACGAGCTGTACTTAATTTAAAGTGAGTTGTGACAATATCAAAACTAGTACTTTCATTTTCTGTTTCATCGTCAGTTCCAACACTTGGTTTTTCTGCCCGGCGGTGAAGGGCCTTAATTCTAGCAATCAATGTTATTGGGCTAAAAGGCTTTGTTACATAATCATCTGCGCCCATTTCTAATCCAAGAACTTGATCACTTTCGGTATCGCGTGCCGTTAAAATAATAATGGGGACATTAGCTGAAACTTTTCGAATCGTAGAACTGACTTGCATGCCATCCATACCAGGCAAATTCAAATCAAGCGTAATCATATCCCAACTATCCGGATCTTCATTAAACATAGCAACAGCATCATTACCATCATAAGCGTACTGAACGTCCCATTTTTCTTTTTGAAAAAACATCGACATCATTTCAGAAACTGCCTTATTATCCTCTACCATCAATAATTTCATATTATTCCTCTTTCATTTCCAATTTAATGAAAATCATAATCTTATCTGCTACTTTGAGCGGTCTTATATTCCATTAGTATAACTAAATAATATGAATATTTTTAGTTTTTTTTCGTAATATATTTTAATACCATCAATTTTAATGTATTGTAACTACTTTTACTGTATTTTAGTAGCTGATGAACTGCTTACCTGGCTTGTACTACTACTAATAGCACTTGATTCTGAACTGCTTACGGCTGTATCTGATGACGCGTCGGCTTCTAAACTAGAGCTTGTTTCATCCGTTGAACTTGATTCTTCTACAGAACTTGCCTTTGCCTCCTGGCTTGATGCGCTGGATGACTTTTTACTTGCTCCCGAGTAAATTTTATTTGCTGAAGTTCCCTTATAACTTTGGTGTTGGATAATTACCTTTAATTTATCTGTTCGCTTAAGTAAGTTTCCTTCACTCGGCTCCGATAATATCATGTTTTTCCCAGACCATTTCTGTACAAATACAATTTCTATATGGTTTTTGTTGGCCCACTTTTGCGCTTCCGATTGAGATCCAAATTTAGGAACTTTTATATAAATTTCAGCTTGTTTCTTATCTTCAGCCTGTTTTTTTAATGCATGAGATAAAGTTTCTTCAAGTGAAACCAACTTTTTATCGGCTTGTTTCTTATCTGAAAGATCTTTTTTATAATCATCAAATACCTGATACTGCTCTGTCTGTGTGGCTAAATCTTTAGCTATCACTTCTTCAATTTGATTTAAAAAGGCAAGATTATTCCATGAATAGTGTAATTTACTGACAGCATTCGTATAGTCATCTATTTGCTGACTTGTACTTTTTTTCAAGATTTCTACATTACCTGACAAAGGGTCATACGTGGCTGTCTTCATGGCAATGGACATTACACCGTTTATTGCTATTGCATCTTTTGCCAAATTTTTTTGTAGTGTATAAATTCGATTGGCAAATTGATCTTTATTTGAAGAATTAATCAATAACTGATTAATGTACCCAAATTGTTCATTATTCAATTTTTGAATCGTTCCAGGGGTCACATTTACTTTAACTGTTTGTTCATCATCCTTAACAAATACATCTTGGTATAATGAATTCACTTTCACTTTTTTTAATAAATTATCATATTTTGTCTGGTAATCAGCACGTGAATTCTTAGAAATATTTGATAATGTATCATCTAATTTTTTCATTTCACTTGAAGTTGCTTTAGTCGTTAACTCCTCTGTTTTAATGTTGTAACTATCTGCATAAATTTCATTAAACTTTTGTTTTGCTTCTTTAGACTTAACATTAGAGTCGTAGAGTGAGTCTGGCGTTTGATTTGCCATTGTTAATTTTGAATTATCATTTTTGGACCAATCAAGACTAATTTGATACCGATTGATAACCGTATAGACGCTCCAAATACTCAAGCTAACCGCAATAAACAACAAAATACGATACGCCCACTTTAAAAATTGTCGTATCGATTTATGACTAGCTTGTTCTGGTTTAAAATCTGCTTTATTTTCTCGGTTAACAGTTTTTTTTCCTGTTTGCTTTGTCCCTCTTGATCTCGGTTCCATTTTTATTCACCCTCTAACGTCTCTTTAGCCGCCTTAATGCCATCATTAGCCTTGTCTAATTTTTTCTGAACATTATTTAATTTTTTCTGAGTTGACTGCTCCCATGAACCAATTTTATATGCTTCAGGTTTCTTGTGATATGAAGGATCCTCTAATTTTATTTTTAACGTGTCCTCAGCAATCTTTTTAGACAAATACGTTTTATATATTTTAGCTTTTTTTACATCAATTTTTTCTGGCTCTTTAACGCCTAACGTTACTACTTTATCGTTAGGTTCATATTGAGCTGCAAGACCAGTTCCTGACAATTGTATAACAGTTGATGGTTTTGTCCACTCACTATTATCAGCATTCTTTTCTTTTGAAAAATGTACCATTAGGTCACGATATAAATTAACATTTGTCATTGCAGATGCAGCATCAGTAATATAATGTCCTTTTTTCATTGGTTCATCATACCCTAACCACATCGAAATAGAAGTTGATTTAGTGAACCCATTCATCCAGACATCCATATTTGCATTCGCTGGAAATCCCGATGAAGCAGAATAACCGACGGTCCCTGTCTTCATTGCCTGATGAACATTATCAATTCTTGCAGAAGGCGCTGTCCCACCGGCATTAGGTACGCCTTCCATCATTGACGTTAGCATAAATGCTGTTGAGGCCTTCATAGCACGTTTACTATTTACCTCATATTTTTTAACACTATTATCTGAAAATTTTAGACTTGTGACGTAACGAGCCGCATGATAGGTTCCGCCATTTGAAACGGTGCCATATGCTGTCGCCATTTGTTCGGTAGAAACATCGAGTCCAATAGCCTGCGACCCCGCAGGTGCATTATTTTGAGCCATCCCTACTTGTGCTAAAAATTGGCTAGCCTTCGCACTCCCAACAGTATTTAACGTTCTAATTGCTGGTGTATTAGCCGAAACTCGTAATGCGTTTTGCATCGTTATTGATTTATAACTCACTTTATCAAAATTCTGAGCAACAAGATTAGTTCCCGGATAAGTATATGAAGTGCCATCTAAGGCATGTGTGGTTGCCCACCCAAAGTATTCAATAGCAGGGCCATAATCTAATAGTGGCTTAATTCCTGATCCTGACGAACGCTGCGTAGAAATTGCCCGATTATAACTGAAGGCAGTTTTTTGATGACGTCCACCATATTGAGCAACAATATTCCCCGTTTTAGGATCTGTAATTGTAATTGCAGATTGTTCTGCTGAATTTTGATAATATTTTTTATTATCAGCTAATTTTTTAACAGTCGCATTTTGCTTTGAATCAAGCGCTGTTGTAATTTGTAATGGAGTTTTAGCTAAATCGTACCCTTTATCGCTAACTTGTTCTAAGGCAGAAGTAACATAAGCATTATTTTCAAGAATTTTTTTTGTAACAGAATTTTCCATCCAATGGCGTTTCTGTAAATCTTTTGTCACTGATTCTGCGACAGCAATTTTATATTGTTTCTTTGTAATTACCTTATTCTCAAGCCCTGTTTTTAATATTATATTTCGGCGTGTTTGAACGGCTTTAGGGTTTGAATATAAATTATAGGTAGAAGGGGCTTGGCCCAATCCAGCTATAATTGCCTGTTGACTAATACTCAATTGTTTTAAAGTTTTACCAAAATACGTTTCTGAAATGGTCTGTGCCCCATATGATCCTTCGCCTAGACTCATTTTATTAACATAAAACTCTAAAATCTGTTTCTTACTATAATTATGGTATAACTGTTGCGCTAAGAAAAATTCTTTTATTTTCCGGTCTACAGTCCGATCTTTATTACTCGTTGAAAAAACAGTTAATTTAATTAACTGTTGCTCAATACTTGATCCACCTCGAGCTGACCCTTTACCTACAGCTGATTTAATGGAAGAAAGTCCCGCATTAAATAAGCCGGAGGGCGAAAATCCCGCGTCTTTGTAAAATGTTTGATCTTCTGTTGCTAATAACAGATTACTATATGTTTCAGGAATGTCTTTTGACTTAACATAAACTCGTTTATTCAGCGCTGAAGACCAAATTAACTGGCCATCTTTATCATACATATTTGAACTGGCATCAGATATTAATTCCTGACTTGTAACTGTTGGCACGGACTTAATAACTGTCGCAATATAAATACTTATCGTCGTAACTCCTAATAAAAATAAAACACCAAATATTGCAATAACTCTAAAAATCCACGGATGCCGATGACGCCATCTTTCTTTATCTTTCTTATTTTGTTTTACCATTATGCCATCCCCGATTCTGTGACACGAGTCACATCTCTTGCCATGACATTATTTATTATTTTTTCTATGTATAAATCTAAATTTCCCAATTTATTACCAACTAACAAAACGTAACCCCCTACTACTTTTCTTAACAATACAAAATCTGACTAATCCATTTCGATAATTGTATTGTAATCCTCTAACTATGTAAATTTTTATATCGTTCACAATTGATAACGTTCATATAAGTATTAAATCCTCATTTAACCGTGAGTCATCCCCATTTATATATGTTAAATATAACAATCATAATGACTATATACAAGCGCTAAACTGGATGTTTAAGTTAAGACTTGTATAACTTCTACCTCGTACGTTAAACTAGAGTAATTAAATAAAGAAAGTTTGGGGTTAATATGAAAAACAAAAAAATGATTGGTTTAATTGCAGTAATTATTATCATTATTCTTGGGGGAATTGGGTTCTTCTTCTACCATCAAAATGCAGAAACAACAAATGATACGGAAACTACTACTTCTTCATCAAGTGTAGCGTCAAACGTTGAACTACCACAACTTAGTTCAAAAGTAACAAAAAAAGAAGCTGTCGTAGATATTCAGACAACAAAGGGAAATATCAAAATCAAATTATTCCCGGAATATGCACCAAAAGCTGTGAAGAATTTTATTACTCATAGTAAAAAAGGGTACTATAATAATACCCTCTTCCATCGTGTTATTAACGAATTTATGATTCAAGGTGGCGATCCTAAAGGGGATGGTACTGGTGGCGAAAGTATTTATGGTCATACATTCGGTGCTGAAATTTCAAGTAACCTTTACCACATCCGTGGTGCTTTAGCGATGGCACAAACGTCAGAACCTGATTCAATTGGTAGTCAATTCTACATTGTTCAAAATAACCAAGATGTAAGTACCAGTGCTGATATTAAAGATGGCACACCGTCAAAAATTATTGATGCATACAAAAATGGTGGCACACCTTCACTTGATGGTACTTATACTGTCTTTGGTCAAGTTATCAAAGGGATGGATGTTGTTGATAAAATTGCCGCAGTTGCAGTTAATTCAAGTGATAAACCTACAACTAATGTTAAAGTTAAAACAATTAAAGTCCTCCAAGAGACAAAATAATCAGTTCAAATCTGCAGTCTCTTATAAAGTAACTATGTTACTATGAAGATACTAATAAAGGGAGGTTTTATAGATGTCAGATAAAATTCTAGTCGTTACAACGGAAAGTATTCCGGGTAGAGAATATGAAGTAATTGGGGAAGTTTTTGGCCTTACAACACAATCTAAAAATGTTATCAAAAACATTGGTGCCAGTCTTAAAAATATTGTCGGTGGCGAAATTAAGGCCTACACAGAAATGATGGCTGAATCAAGAGATACTGCTATTGATCGTTTACGCGACAATGCAGTAAGCATGGGTGCTGATGCAGTTGTTATGATGCGTTTTGATTCCGGTTCAATTGGTCAAGATATGCAATCAGTTGCCGCATATGGTACCGCAGTTCGATACATTAAATAATGAAAAAAAGTTTCAACAATGTACTAGGCCCTGTCAAGTTGACGGATGAAATAATATAAAATTTAATATGTTTCTAAATGGCTTTATCCCAGTAT